>CAZUEB010000084.1:0-6669 GCA_964619115.1 uncultured Dehalococcoidales bacterium | reverse complement strand
CAGCCTCGTTAGCCGATGTCATGGCTGCCGACATCTCTTTGGATGACGCGGTGGTAAACAGCAAGCAGCCTCCATCCATAAACGTCTTAACGATGGTAACCGCTTTGGTGGCATCGTAAGTGCTGTCTAGAGGCAACACTTCTATAGGATACCCTGCGGCACCGCCGAGCTCGTCATTAATGTACTTGATGGCATCAAGATTGGCGTGAGTCATCACGCTTCCTTTTTCAGCCGCAGGACCGGTGGTAGGGTTCATCATGCCTACTTTAAGCATCTTCGCTGGCTGAGCTGGCTCAGATACAGGAGCGCAGGCACCGGCAAATGGCAGTAACATAACTACCAATGCCATACATAAAATCCCAGTTACTATCAATGATTTTTTTGTCAACTATTTCCTCCTTCAATGTTTTTAACCATTCGTGAGGTTGTTTACCACTCTGTCACTCTGAGCGAAGCGAAGAGCCTGGTTAGATTCTTCAATCGCCCTTCCGCAGAAGGTCTCATTCAGAATGACAAAAAGTGCTACCAAACGACCTCAGTTTGCAACCATCTGCAGAACATTACATTATTCCACACCTCCTTATTACTAATATGAGAATGGCCACAGACGATAGGCGGCCTTGAATAACGTCCAGCGGTGTGCCAGCCCCCGTGGCTCGAGTATCAAAAACAAAATAATTACCAGCCCAAAGACCATCGGCGCAATGCCGCTGGTAAATCCAGCCGGTATCTCAGGGAAAGCGCTTTCCAGTACCGGGGAGATATACATTATGCCCTGTTGTAGTAGCCGTATAAGAACCACGCCCAGGATGGGACCGAGGGTAGTGCCCAGACCGCCGATAATCACCATTCCTATATACAGTATGGAATCAGTGAGAGTGAAGTTCTCGGCGTTCAAGAAGCCAGTCCAGTGGGCAAAGAGGGCACCTGCTATTCCTGCCAGAAAACAACCAATAAAGAAAGCCAGTAGTTTGTAGTAGGTCAGGTTAATGCCCATGACCTCAGCAGCCAGGTCATTATCTCTTACAGCAATAAAGGCTCTGCCTACCCTGCCCCTGGCAAGGTTCTTGGCAAATAATATGCAGATTGCGGTAATTATCATTATCAGGTAGAACTGGCTGGCTTCGCTCCTGAATTTGAAACCGCCTATTGAGGCGCGCGGCACGCTCATACCAACAAATCCACCGGTTAATGACCAGTGATTGATAACCCAGATGATGATAAATTGAGCCGCAATAGTGGTAATTGCCAGATAGAAACCCCTGACACGCACGGATGGCAAGCCGAAGATAATACCTATCAGCCCGGCGCTGAAGCCGGAGCAGATAAGCCCTGCCAGAAACGGCATGCCAAGTTTGCCGGTCAGTATTCCTGTGGTATAGGCACCCACAGCCATAAAGCCGGCATGACCGATGGATAGCTGTCCGCAGTAGCCGGTAAGTATGTTCAGCCCGGTTACAGCGATTATTGTAATGCCGATTAAGTTGCATATACTGAGCCAGTAATTGCCTAAATACAGCGGAGCAGTGAAAACTATAGCCAGCAAGCCAATAAAAAGCGCCCAGTGTGTCCTGGTCCGCAAGACAGCCATGTCTCTGGCATAGTCGTAATTACGGGTACCGCAGGGTAAATCCATTCCCTTATATCCTCTCTATTCGCGTCTCTCCAAATAGGCCGTAAGGTTTAACAATCATGACGATTATTATGATAATGAACGGGATGATGTCTTTAATCCCGGGACCAATCAGCGGAGTGAGATAGCCACCACCGAGGTTCTCGCACAATCCTATTATCGGTCCAGCCACCATACAGCCGATAAAAGAATCCAGGCCGCCGAGTATCACCACCGAGAACGATTTCAACCCGGTCTCGACTAGGCCGTAGGTAACACCGCCGATACTGGAGACCAGAACGCCACCGACAGCTGCCACTATACAGGCGAAAATCCATGACATGGAAAAGACACTGGTCACCGGAATAGCACAGGCCTGAACCGCCATCTGGTCATCGGCAGTAGCCCTCATGGCAATACCCATCTTATGATATTTGAAGAATAAAGATAAGAGACCGAAGAGAACTAAAGAGATAACCGCCGCCCAGACATATTCCTGAGAAACTACCGCCGGACCGATGTGAATTGGCTCCTGCGGGAAGAGGCGGGGCAGAGCAGCTACGCTCATGGGCCAGATGAAAGTCACCACACCTTCAAGTAAGTAAGCTACCCCCAGTGTCACCGTGATCAGGGACAATATGGGTTGGGCAATCAGTGGACGCAGGGCAAACCGCTCAATCATCCAGCCAAGGAATATAGCAAACAGTATAGTCAGCGGGAAGCCAATCCAGTAAGGCATCTTTGCCTGCACCAGCATTCCGTAGGTGAACCAGGAGGAGATTAACACCAGTTGCCCCAGCGCCAGGTTGGCCACACTGCTGGATTTCCAGATTAAGGCAAAACCCAGTGCAATAAGAGCATATACCATGCCCACGGCTATACCGGTAATCGTATATTGCAGTAGTTCAGCCATTTAGTGCATCTTCCTGACCTTGATAGCTGCACGCACCTTATCTTCTCTACCATCCCTGTACGTTATCGGCGCCTCGACAACCACGCTATCTTTATCGCCGTACATGGCGTCTATCAAGTCCTTGTAATGCTGTCCCACAACGTCTCGTTTCAGCTTTCTAGTCCGGGTAAGTTCTTTTTCATCTGCATCGAACTCCTTATGCAGCAGGACAAATTTCTTAACCCTGGAAGCCTCCGGCAAATAGCTGTTCACCCGAACCAAGTCCTTCTGCACCAAATCAGCAACCTCTTTTTTCTGAGACAGGTCAACGAACGTGGTATAGGGGATGCCATTGCGCTCCGCCCACTTGCCCACCATAGCGAAATCCATATTCACCATGGCACAGACAAACTCTCTGTCCCTGCCGCCAACAACCATGGCATCCTTAATATACGGACTGAACCTGAGCCTGCCCTCGATATACTGAGGAGCATATTTTGTGCCTGAAGCCAGTTCTCCCATGTGTTCCAGCCTGTCCATGAATATCAAGTGCCCGGCATCATTGATGTTGACGGCATCACCGGTACGACACCATCCATCCACCACTACTGCCGCCGTCTTGTCCGGGTCTTTATAATATTCTTTAAAGAGGCAATCGCTTCTAACCAGAAGCTCTCCCTCGTCGGTCAACCTGACTTCCACGCCCGATGCCGGCCTGCCCACGCTCTGGAAATCTATCTCCCCCTTGCCATGCGAAGAGATAAAGCCGGCTTCGGTGCTGGCATAGTTTTGCCTGAGCTCAATGCCTATGGCATGGATGAGACGAAATGTATCCAGGCTCAGCACAGAGCTTCCGGTAACGGCCATCCTGACTTTGCTCAACCCCAGCTTGTCTTTGAGCGGCCGGAATAGAAACGCGTGAGCAATGCCGTGAAGCACCCGCCACAGCAAGCCTGGTGTTTTGCCCTCGAAGCTCAAGTCGGCAATCTTATAGCCTACAGGCATGAACAGCCCGTAGAAAAAGCGCTTTATTCGATTGGCGTCGGTCATCTTCACCTGAATCTCGCTGACCAGGCTCTCCCACTGTCGCGGACCGTATATAACGAAGTCGGGACCCACCTCCCTGGTATCCTGAGCGATTGTCTCCGGCTCCTCCGGGAAATTAATCCTGGCTCCGGTGAGCAGATGGGGTATGGTGGCAAAGAAGCTGTCGCCCACCCACGCCGGCGGGAAGTTGGAAATTAAATCATCGTTCTCCGCCAGCGGAAACCGGCTGACAAACCCTTGAGCGGTAGTTATCAACGCTCTATGGGTAAGCTCTGCTCCTTTGGGCAAACCGGTGGTGCCCGATGTATAGTAAATAAAGGCACTGTCGTCACCCCTGCCCTTCTCCACATTCTTCTCAAATAGTTTCGGATGCTTTTTCTCATATCCCCTGCCCAGCTCTATCACATCTTCGAAGCCGATGAGCAAGGGGTCATCGTAGTTTTTCAGTCCCTTCGGGTCCCAGTAAATCACCTTCTTCAGTAAAGGTAACTCATCTTTAATCTCGAGGAACTTATCGGTCTGCTCCTGGTCGTTGACTACGGCGAACTTAGCACCGGAGTGAGCGGCGACATATTTAACTTCGGAGGGTATGGCGTCGACGAAAATGCCGGTGGCTACACCGCCGGCAGCCTGAGCGGCGAACTCCCCCCAGAACCATTCAGGCTCATTATCGCCGATAATGCAGAGCACATCCCCGGGCTCGAAGCCGAGGCTTATCAGCCCCAGGGAGAAGTACTTCATCTTTTCGTAGTATTCTCCCCAGCTATACCCATGCCAGATGCCGCGCTGCTTCCTGGACACGGCGATTCTCTGCCCCCGGTTTTCATAGTTTCTCTTAATGAGCTGCGGTATCGTCTCTCCGGCTATCATAGTTCTTTACCTTAACTTAAATTAAAAACATCCCGCAATTCTTGTCCGTTATTGCGAGCCTTCCGCTAACTATCATTCTGAGCGCCCTCCCTCCGCTCATCCCGAGCCTGTCGAAGGACCTACGTTCTTCCCACCGCTCATCCTGAGCCTGTCGAAGGATATTATTATTATCCCCACACTATGTCATCCTGAGCGTAGCCTGGCAATCTCATCTCCCCGCACTATGTCATTCTGAGCGTAGCGAAGAATCTACCCATTTCCACCGCTCATCCTGAGCCTGTCGAAGGACCTACTTGTTTCCCTCCGCTAACCTTATCAATATCCTCACTTTTGCCTAACAAAAAAGCCTCCCGCCTGGGGAGGCTTTTTGCTTTCGATTTATCTCTTTTCCTGCTCTTCTCCGCTTACGCCAGTACCTTCCCAGGCTCGCCCGCAGGCATGGTAAAGATGAAGGCAAAGAAAAAGAAGGAACTGAAACTTCGAGCCTGAGTACGCATTTCTGAACTCACAAAACGGGATAATAGCATAACGAGTTCAACCTGTCAATAGATTGTGACCGCCTGGCATTCTGAGGGAGCCCTTCGCTTTTTGTCATTCTGTTTGTCATTCTGAAGGAGCCCTTCCGCGGAAGGGCGACTGAAGAATCTCACTCAGGATAAACTCCTTGACCGAAGAATCCACCACAGGTTAAACTGCATGGGAAATAGCCAGATTCTTCGCTGCACTCAGAATGACAGAAAATAATAGGCTCGGGATAAATTTCTACATTTTAATCTGAACTTTTGATTTCTAACGTTTACTAGTCCGCCTTCGGTGGTGCCGGGTTTATCAGTCCCGCTGCCAGCGTGCCGGGCATGAAGTCGAACAGCTCATCTATCGTCCAGCCGCCGACCTTGACCAGCGCCTTCTCCTGAACCGGCTCGGAAAACAGCGCTACTGTGCCTGTCTGAACATAGAATGTCCGACCGTTCACATTGGCGGCAGCATCGGAAGCCAGCCAGACGACCAGCGGCGCAATGTCGTTGGGGTCCATCTTCTCCATCATGGCGATGGCGGCTTCTCTTCCCGCCTTCTTCCAGGCGGCTTTCAGTTCATCGCTCATCGTCATCCTTGTGCCTGCATTGGGTCGTATTGCATTGCAGGTCACGCCATACCTGCCCATATCCCTGGCAACCTGCCGGGTTAAGCCGACGATGCCCTCTTTGGCGGCGCCGTAATTCGCCTGCCCGAAGGTCATCCCCAGTCCGGCAACGGAGGAGGTATTTATTATGCGCCCGCTCTTCTGCTCGCGGAAGAGCGCGCAGGCGAACTTGGTGGTGAAAAAGTGACCGTAGAGATGCACCTTTATCACCAGGTCCCACTCTTCCTCGGTCATGTTATATACCATCTTGTCGCGGAGAATGCCGGCATTGTTGACCAGTATGTCGAGCCTGCCGAAGCTGTCTACGGCGGTCTTGATAATATTCTCGCCGCCAGCCAGCGTGGTTACCGAGTCGTAGTTGGCTACGGCTTCACCGCCTTTCTGCTTGATTTCGGCTACCACCTTATCCGCCGCCGAAGTGGAAGAACCGGTGCCGGCAACGGTGCCGCCGAGGTCATTGACCACCACTTTGGCGCCCTCCGATGCCAGCGCCAGAGCTTCCCCCCTGCCGATGCCACCCCCGGCGCCGGTAACTACAGCTACTTTACCTTTCAACCTATCGCCCATGTTTCAGTACTCCTTTTTGTTTTATTTCAGGCACCGCCGCAAAGCACAGGCTGCCAGCGGTGACCAATTTTCTAAAAAGCTAGCCCCGGCTGGGCAATATAACGGTAGCCGTGCCCGGGGTCGTCACCTCGGCCTTGCCGTTCTCAATCCAGATGTCGCAGTCCACCAGATGCTGACCGCCCTCGGCATATTTTTTAGTTACCTTACCCTTACAGTGCCAAGTCTCGCCCTCCTCGGGTGTAGCCGTGGTCGCCATCTTGCGCGGCCAGTCCATCGCCCGGTAGCTGCAGGAGAACTTCTTCAGCGTTCCCTGCTCGCCTATCCAATCAGTAACCAACTGTACCAGCCACTGGCGCTTCAAAGCGCCGTGAACGATGGGGCTGCCCACGCCTACCGTGGCGGCGAAGGCAGTGTCGTAATGCAGCGGATTGAAGTCGCCCGAGGCGCCCGCCCACTTGACCAGCATCCGGGTGGTGGCGATTTTAGGTAAGGGAGGCAGCTCATGGTTAACATCAACGTCTTCCCAGTAAATCTGTTTAG
>CAZUEB010000083.1:0-6676 GCA_964619115.1 uncultured Dehalococcoidales bacterium | reverse complement strand
CAGACACCCATGATTTCCTTGCCTCAACGGGTAGACCATATCTAATTAAACCCTTCGATTCTAAGGATATAACAGATATAATTGAAAAAGTCCTGACTGTAAAAAAACAGGTAAAAATTTAGCTACTATTTGCAAATTTTGGCAAGCAGTTGGTAGCCCAAGTTGTTCAATATCTAGAACTTTTAGGGCAACCTTTGCCTTTGCCTATTGATGTTCCTATAGTTGAAGATAGGTTTGGGAATGCTTGCTATTGACGCGCCGATATCGCGTCACTATAATTCTACTCATAGTGATACCAGATGTTCTTCCCGGCTTTTCGAATATTCGCCCAAAAAGCAAATTCAGTTAAGCTTAACCATAACGTGAAGGAGGAAAAAATGAAAGCAATAGCGTTTTTTGCAATGGCAGTGTGTATCATCTTTCTAGGAGCCTGCAACGCATCGGTCACCGAACCAGAGGCAGTCTCCACGCCAGAGACAGGCTTCGAACCAGAGGTAGTCCCTGCCAACCCCAAGCTCGTCGAACTCTCCAAAGATTTTGAGCAGAATATTTGTGAGGTGACAGATGGGGTTTATGTCGCTGTAGGCTACGCTCGAGCCAACCCCGTCTTGATAGAGGGAACCGACGGGCTGATCGTTATTGATCCTGCGGAGAGTGAAACGGCTGCAAAAATAGTAAAAGCAGCGTATAACGAGCAGCTGGATAATATCTTCTCCAAAAAGCCGGTGAAGGCGATTATCTATACGCACTATCATGACTGTCATATCCACGGAGCTGCAGTCTTCGCCGGCAATGACTCGCCGGAGATTATAGCTCATGAGAGTCTTGCTAAGAACCTCTTCAGCCCACCAGGTGCCGTATACAGTTTGATCTTCCCCATGAAAGCTTATCGAGCAATTAAATACATGGGTATAAAGTTCCAGCAGGACCCTGGCTACTTCGTCAATGGCGGTATCTTTCCTTTCTCGATCCCAGGCCCCTCGGGTTACCTGCCGCCAACCAAAACTGTCCAGGATAAACTGGAGACAAATATTGCCGGGGTAGATCTCGTTCTACTACACGTACCAGGTGAGACCTCTGACATAATCTGCGTATGGTTGCCGGAGAAGAAGGTGTTGGTGCAAATAGGTGACTTCTATAAGTCTTTTCCTGCAGTCACAACAATGCGTGGCGCTTCGTTCCGGAACCCGCTGGATTACATAAAGAGCATAGATAGGATGAGAAGTCTGAATGCTGAATATTTGGTATTAATCCATGGCGGCAAGCCGCTGGTCGGCGCAGAGAATATCAGTCGCACACTCACCAACTATCGTGACGGGCTCCAGTTTCTGCATGACCAGACGATACAAAACATGAACAAGGGGTTGACTCCCCAGGAAATCATTGAAGTCGTAAAGCTGCCGCCTCACCTTGCCGATGACCCTTATTTGCAGGAATATTTCGGTCAACTGGATCGAGATATTTGCCAGATTTTCCTGCAATACCTGGGCTGGTATACCGGCAAATCCAGAGATCTATTCCCCATATCTCTGAACGAAGAGGCCCAGGAAATGGCCGAGCTGGCTGGTGGGATAGAGCAACTTGCAGTCAAAGCTCAGGAAGCTCTGGATGAGGGTAAACTGGTATGGGCGCTGAGACTCGCTGATGATGTACTAGTGCTCAATCCAGACCATGCTGGAGCACGCGCGGTGAAGAACTCGGCAATGCTTTCGCTGGCTGAAGAAACATACAACGCCCAAACGCGCAACTACATCTTGTCCGAGTACCTTGACGAGACGGGACAGGTAAGCATTCCCATCCCCGACTTCAGTGATATCGACGATGCCCTTGTTGCCCCCATGCCCATGGATACTATATTCGGAATCATGGCTGTTGGTCTGAACGCTTCTAAAACCTTGGACGAGAATATCGTCATCGGCCTACATTTGACTGACGTGACTGACATCACGGAGTCTGCTGACTATATCATGAACATTCGCCGAGGTATCCTAGAGGTTCAGCCACAGATTCCGGATAATCCAGAATTCACCATCACAGCTGAATCCTTGGTGTGGAAGAATGTAGTACTAGGAAAGCTCGATCCTCAAGAGGCGGTCTCCAATGGAGATATCATGGTACAGGGTGCCGATCCGGGAGAGCTATACAGTTTCCTTGAGTTTTTCAACTGAGTGTGGGAAATAACCGGTTCCAATAAAACGAGGATCCTGCAACAATTGCAAATAAAGCTCGCCTGAACAATAGTCATGTGTATTGTTGAGAAGAACTGAAACCCGGTCTAATTTGAGTGGACAAATTTGTGCCAAAATTAGCTACGATTTGCAAACTTTTGCAAGCAGTTGGTAGGCCGTACAGGATTCGAACCTGTGACACCCTGATTAAAAGTCAGGTGCTCTGCCAGCTGAGCTAACGGCCCATCCGAGCGCTATTATTATACGGTCGTTAGTATGGAATATTCAACCAGATAGGTGTGGCTGAGATGACTCTGTGGTTCTACTAACCGGAGTGGTAGTTTGCCTATTCAGAGCCCAGCAGGGTGTGAATGTACTGGGCTAGTGCCGGGTGTATGTCGCAGAGATAACCATCCTTGGCCTCTTCCACGGAAAAGGTTAATCTCATCGGCCGTCTGGGAGAGTCATCGAATTTGTCGAGCCCGGTCTCACTCCAGGGTATTTCTTTCCCCAGTACGTCCAGCATGCCCCGCACATCTCGAGGCTGTTCCAGTATGACCTCAAAGCGGAGTCGCCTTGCCAGTATTTCCAGCTGTTCGCTCTTAAGTTTTATTCTCATGGTTCCGCGTTCTGTATCTTCTGATGCATTTGATTTATGGATATTTTTCGGGTGAATTGATATGCATGCGCTCACCCCGCAGATTTAAAAGTCTATCATATGCTCTGCCTATAATCAATATCTATATGCGTCTCGCTTTCTTGAGACACTTCTGTTCAGGCGTGCCTGTTCACGGGTTTTGCTATCGCTCTCTCGTTACTTACCCGGGTTCAAAATAAGACGGTCAGAGGCGGCGTTCTCCACCTGTTCCCGAGTCCAGAGCATTGGCTGATATTTTATATTGCGCCAGAGGTCAATCATGTCATCATAGTGCTTGCTGTAGGGATGCCCGCTCTGGCCGGTGGTATGGATAGTGACGCTGCTGCTGAAGTCACCCATGTCAACGATCATGCGCATGGATGGTACCCACTTCACGTCGAAGTTACCCGAGCTGGTATACCAGACGGTATTATTGACAGTATCCGTGCTGCCGCTAGTTGGAAATGGGCCGCGGTTTACCAAATTCTCAATCAAGCCGATGCCACTCTGTCCCAGAGGGTTGCTGACAAAGGTTGCCGTATGCAGGTCACCCCACTTCCATTTGTCTTGGTTTTTCCCGAGTGCGGCTACGGTGTTCGAGTAAGCCTCGCTGAACGAGCGGATCAGTATGTCATTACGTGTTTCTACGACGTCTTTAGTCCTGATGTCATCCCACCAGGCATTGTCTGGCATGTCCAGGAGTAAAAATGTTGCCCACATGTCCCTATCATCACCACGGACTTCTATGTCCTCAGGCAGCTGGTCACAGAACAGGTTATCTATCAATCTTGCCCAGAATTCAGCGTATAGCGCAGCCTGCGGATTGTTCATGTAGCACTGGTAATCCCATTTAATCAGCCAGTCACGGACTTCAGTCAATTCAGCATCAGCAAACTCTAAATCTGCAAGGTATGGCATCATCTCCTCAGCACCGATAAGCTTGTTATCTCCTTGAATAGCCTGGAAGCTGGAAATGGTGTGAGGTGCCATCTCTTGTAGTAGCTCTACAATCCGTTGAGCGCGATAGCCATAGTTCCATTCTTTGCTTATTACATAATTCAGACCCTCACCCAATTTCTTTGCCAACAAGTCATAGTATTCCATCGGAACCACTGCCTGATTCGCGGTGGTTATGTAGCCGCGCTCCGGATTGAAGATGCGAGGCAGGTCATCAAAAGGAATAAAGCCCCTCCACTCAAACTCATCTGTCCAGCCCGGAGCGGGTACAAGCCCGCTGTGATTCTTATCTCGTATAGGTATACGTCCTGGTGTCTGATAGCCAATATTGCCTTCAATGTCGGCATAGACGAAGTTCTGCGCGGGGACATCCCAATAGCTCAGGGCATTGCGGAACTCTGCCCAGTTTGTCGCTCTATTGAGCTCGGTAACTGATTGCATCAGTGTACTCGAATCCAGAGCTGTCCAGCGTAGTGCCTGTGGGTTCTCATTGTTAAAGCCCGTGATTTCACCGGTTGCTTTGTCCATCTCGTTATCGTTGACTATTGGTCCCAGGTGTGTTTCTCGAACCTGGATGGTGACGGGTTCTGTGTCATCTCCGAAGTAGATGGTTTCCGTATGGACTGTCATGTCTCGCCAGTCACCGTTCCATTCGTATTGGAGTGGGTTATCTGGATTTATACGAATGCGATATAAATCGAATACATCGGGGCCAACGTTAGTTACTCCCCAGGCAATGAAGTTGTTGTGACCGATTATGATTCCTGGCGTAACTGCGAATGTATAACCCACTGTATCTGAAGGGGGCTCTCCAGTTGCGGAACGATAATGTAAGCCAATTGCATACCAGATAGATGGCATCTGAATGCCTAAGTGCGGGTCATTTGCCAGTAGCGGCATGCCACTTTTTGTCATCTTGCCGCTGACCACCCAGTTATTGCTGCCAATACCCCGGCCCTCATCAAATACCAGGTTCATTGATGGTAGCGTACTCTCAGTAGGAAGCATGTCCATACCGGTGGACTCAGCCATATAGTCAGCTTTAACATCTTCGGCTGAGCATGCGACAGGCAAGTCTTCTGATTGCACTATGGTAGGTCTCTTACCGAAGGGCCAGGGAGGAGTTAACCACTGGTCGGTCATTTCCTGTCCCATAAGTTCGTAAAGTGTGGCGCGGTTTTCCTCATCGTTGCTGCTGGGACCTAAATCCCACGCCATCATCTTGCCGAATACCAGCGTGTCAACAGGAGTCCATGGCTCGACTTTTATATCAATGCCAGTCAACTTTAATATGCTGTATTCTAGAGCTAGCTTATCCGGGTTACGGCTTGCAATGTAGGCATTGACGCCGTCAGCAAAGGCCTGCAATCGAGCAAGAGACTCATCATCGCATTCTTTCATTTCCTTCTCGGCTACACGCTGCCAGCCGAGTGTGCGTATGAAGATATCCGTGCCAAGAAGAGCATCGTTTTTGCCCACCAGCTCTTCGATTCTGCCACTGCCGACATGTCTCCAGAACTCCATCTGCCACCAGCGGTCTTGAGCTTGTGTGTATCCTTGGGCGAAGAACAAGTCATACATGTTGCTGGCATAGATATGAGGGACACCCAGTTCATCACGTAATATTTCGACGCTATCTTTTAGACCGGCTACATGTAGTTCTCCGTTATGCTGGGGGAGTGGTGCTCTGGTCATGTTGTAAAACCAGGCATAGCCAAACGTAATAGGAAGTATCAAAACAACTACAATAATGGGTATGACAATCTGAATAATTTTCCTGGAACGGCTTTTTCCCATCTCTAACCTCCCTTGCAATAGCGGTTTTGCGCCAGGATTAAATGCGAGGCCTGGCTCTCAGTGCTCATTTTAGTTCATTGACCTCCTCATTACAATCCCAAACGGTCGACTGAGGAGCGGCCTTACGCCCGCCTGTGGCCCTTTAGATAGTATAAATGTTCTACGAACGTATGTTATATGTATAACCAGGAGAATTATAACTTGTGTCGCTAAGGAGGGGGTCTACTTTTAGTCCAATTATTCGTATAATAGAGTTGAGGGAAACGTTTTGGTAAAAGAGAGAGCAAATATCCCCAGCTTGAAGGGTTTTTTCACCAACATGTCAGTGTCAATGCCGTGGCACAGAAAGCTGTATCTCTTGTTCCGCAACAATGCCATAAAGATATGGAAGAGGCAAAGCTGCTGCGGGTATCATGGCGAGCCCGGGTGCTGACAGGTTGCAAGATAACCTCCTGGTTCAGGAGCATTGGCAGAATGGTTGAAGTAATAGGATGGTGAGTATTGACTTTTGAGAAGCATAGCCTATAATATTGGTTTATAGAAGACTCAGGGAAAGGAGGCAAAATGGCAAACAGCGTATATAAAGTAATCACATTAGTGGGGACGAGCACCAAATCCTGGGAAGAGGCGGCGGCATCCGCTGTACAAATGGCTTCGAAGAGTCTGCGTGACCTGCGTATCGCGGAGATCGAAATGCTGGATATGCAGATTGAAAAAGGCAAGGTTGTCAATTTCCGAGCCAAAGTAAGGGTCTCCTTTAAGTACGAAGGTAAAGAGAAATAGTCGCAACCCGATACAAAAGTCTCGGTCACTCAAGCAAGGCGCGCAGCCAGTTTGGCTATTTAACGCGCTCTGCGTGTTATTTTGGGTGTTAAACTTGGAGCGGGTGAGCAGATTCGAACTGCCGACGTCTTGCTTGGGAAGTCCCCGAGAGACAAGCTGGTAATCGCTTGCTTGACCGACCGCTTGCCTCCTTTCGGGATATATTATATCGCCTCTGCGGTTTCAAAACAATAATTTTTTGGTTATATCTTTTCAGTCTTTTAATATAACATGCCGAAAAAAACTTTGAAGCTAAGTCCACCTACCCCTCCTCCCCCCTCCCGTCATTTCTTCT
>CAZUEB010000082.1:0-6681 GCA_964619115.1 uncultured Dehalococcoidales bacterium | reverse complement strand
GTTCATCTCGCCACTTATCCACCTGATTAAACCAGCCCAGATGTTCACGCGGCACAATCTGTTGATTTAATGCCTCAAGAATGTTCTTAACGTCACCGACAATAGGCACATCAACTCGCACATTCTTACCTATCTCGGCAGGGTCAATATCTATGTGAATAACACGAGCCTTCGGTGCAAAAGAGCTGACCACCCCGGTAGCCCGGTCATCAAACCTCATCCCGATGGCAATGATGACATCAGAATCATATACTGCCTTGTTGGCGTAGGCCATACCATGCATCCCCAACCATCCAAAGCTTAACACATGACTCTCAGGAAAGCAGCCGATTCCCAGGAGGGTTGTAACAACAGGTATCTGCGCCTTTTCCGCCATCTCCTTAAGCTCGGCGAAAGCCTTTGAAATTATCACACCTCTGCCGGCAATAATGACTGGACGCTCAGCGGTATTTATCGTCTCGGCTGCCTTCTTAATTTGCGCTGGGTGTCCAAAAAGCTTAGGCTTATAGCCGGGTAGATTGACCCTTTCTGGATAAGTAAACGTCGCCTCTTGCTGAAAAACGTCACGTGGTATATCGATAAGAACCGGGCCTGGCCTGCCAGTTTGGGAAATATAAAAAGCCTCTTTAACCACCCTGGCAATGTCGCCTGCATCGAGCACAAGATAGTTATGCTTGGTAATAGGAAGAGTGATACCGGTGATATCTATTTCCTGAAAAGCGTCTTTCCCTATAAAAGGTCTGGCCACCTGACCGGTAATAGCCACCATTGGGGACGAATCCAGGTAAGCGTTGGCTATTCCAGTTACCAAATTAGTGGCTCCTGGTCCTGATGTTGCCAAACATACGCCAGCTCTCCCCGTAGCTCTGGCATAGCCATCAGCTGCGTGAGCCGCACCCTGCTCATGACGAACCAGAATATGCCTTATTCCCGGATATTGCGGAAAAGTATCGTACAACGGCAATACAGCTCCACCGGGAAAGCCAAAAATAACTTCAACACCCTCCCGGGCTAGACTCTCACATAAAATCTGGGCACCGGTCTTTTTCATAAATATCTCCTACCTAGCAAATACTGCTCCTCTGCTGGCTGAGCCAACGTTCTCAATATATCTTCTCAAATAACCTGTCCTTATCTTTGATTTATACTCAGGCAGCGCTGACAACCGCTTCTCTATCTCAGAATCGCTCACCTTCAGTTCCAACCTATATTCTGGAATATTTATACTTATGATATCACCATTTTTCACCACGGCTATAGGTCCGTGGCTTGCCGCCTCAGGCGCTACATGCCCTATGGCAGACCCTTTGGTACCACCAGAAAATCTCCCGTCAGTTATCAGTGCCACGTCTTTATCCAACCCCATGCCACTCAATAGAGACGTCGGCGTTAACATTTCCCGCATCCCCGGTCCACCCTTGGGCCCTTCATAGCGAATGACAATGACATCGCCCTTTTTAATCTCACCCTTCATTATCCCTCTGGTCGCTTCCTCTTCATTCTCAAAGACGCGGGCAGGTCCTTCATGCACCATCATCTCTGGGTCCACAGCCCCAGCCTTCACAACTGCCCCATCCGGTGCCAGGTTCCCAAATAGTACCGCCAGACCACCGGTCTTGGAATACGGTTCGACTATCGAGCGGATGACCACACGGTTTTTAACTTTGCCCTTCTTTATAATGCTTGACAGCGGTGCTAATGACACTGTCTTACAATTTCTATTAAGGAAGTCCGCTATCTCATGCATAACTGCAGAAATACCACCTGCCAGGTCGAGGTCTTCAATATGGAAATCGCTAGCCGGGCTCAGCTTAGAGATATGCGGAACGCGCTGACTTATCTCATTAACCAGAGATAGCGGAAAATCTATACCCGCTTCATGAGCCAACGCCATAAGGTGCAGAATAGAATTTGTGCTGCCGCCGAGTGCCATGTCCACAGCAAAGGCATTAGCAATGGAGTCCTTAGTAATAATATCCCTTGGCGATAGTCCATTTTTCAATACAGCCATTATCTGCCTTCCCGTTTCCCTAGCCAATACGATTCTCCTGGAATCCACAGCCGGTATGGTGCCGCTACCTGGCAGGGTCATACCCAACGCCTCGGTTAGACAATTCATAGTATTAGCCGTATACATGCCAGAGCAGCTCCCGCAGCCGGGACAGGCAGCAATCTCAATCTCCTCAAGCTCGACCTCAGTCATCTTCCCACGAACAACACTACCTACCGCACTAAACACAGATATGAGGTCCACTATACGGCTTTGGCCGCCTTCACTCATACGTCCTGCCAGCATCGGACCGCCACTGACAAAGATAGACGGAATATTCAGTCTCGCTGCAGCCATGAGCATTCCGGGCACGATTTTGTCACAATTAGGTATAAAAACCAGCGCATCGAACTGATGAGCCTCAACCATAATCTCTATCGAATCGGCAATCAACTCACGGCTAGGCAAGCTATATTTCATGCCGGGATGGTTCATGGCTATGCCATCACAAACACCGATGGTATTGAATTCAAAAGGCACACCACCCTCGCTTCGAATTCCTGCCTTTACTTCCTCGGCAATACTTAGTAAATGAATATGACCGGGCACGACTTCATTGAAACTGTTGACCACACCAATAAACGGCTTAGAAAAATCATCGCTGCAAACACCCACAGCCCTGAGTAAAGAACGATGTGGTGCTCGCTCAATGCCTTTTTTCACAGCATCGCTACGCATTGTCTTCAAACCCGCCTCCTTCAACTAAACTAAAATGGTACTCGGTACGGCAAATTAAGATTATCCCAGTAAACTAGCATAGCTGCTACGCATTGTCAAGATAGTCCGCTTCCAGGCTGCTTATCTTTTCCAGACGTCGCAAATGCCTGCCACCCTCAAAAGTAGTCGATAAATATATCTTTACAATATCTAACGCCAAAGTTTGCTCGATTGTATCCTCGCCTAAACACAGAATATTTGCATCATTATGCCGTCGAGCCCGCTCGGCACCCAAGGTACCACAACACAGGGCGGCTCTTATGCCCCTTACCTTATTAGCCGCTATACTCATGCCTATACCACTGCCGCAGATTAGAATACCGTGGTCGAATCCTCCTGAGACAACCGCTTCAGCTACCTGCTTGGCAATATCAGGATAATCTACAGGGTCACTATCATAGCAACCAAGATCCTGATAATCATAGCCCGACTCGGTGAGAAGACTCATAATGGCTTTCTTAAGCTTCAAGCCACGATGGTCACAACCCAGAACAATACGCACTTTTACCTGCCTCCCTGGCATATTCCTTACATGCCTTCTTAATCTCTTTTTCAGATATAATGCCCTGCCGTAAAATAACAGGTGTCTCTCCAGTAACATCAACTACCGTTGACTCCAGACCACCGGGACATCTTCCTGTATCTATAACCATGTCAATCTGACCACCAAGCTGTTGCTCGACTTCCTCAGCCGTCACCGGACTGGGTTTATCGCTAATATTAGCGCTAGTACCAATGACAGGCGCACCAAACTCACGAATAAGAGTAAGTGGCACGATATGGTCAGGAATTCGTACTGCCACTCTATTGCCGCCAGCAGTGATAATACCGGGAAGCGAATCCTTTTTGGGCAACACCAATGTCAATCCCCCAGGCCAAAAACAACGCATCAAAAACTGAGCTACCTCAGGCACCGAGTCAACAACAGCAACCAACTGTGCCAGGTCAGCCAGAAGAACTGGCAGAGGCAAATTTCGGGGGCGTTGCTTAACCTCGTAAATCCTCTCAGCAACTTTTGTATTGAAAACATCACCCCCCAATCCATAGACCGTATCCGTAGGGAATACAACAAGACCACCGGCCTTCAGGATTTCGACAGCTCTGCTAACCTGCGAGACTACTCGACTGGACAGATTACCCACTCCGACACCATTTTGTAAATAGAGAGGACTAGTTAGTATTGAAATTCTCAATCAGGAATTCTTCAATCACCGGCCCAACGCCTGGATACTCCCACATATAATCATGCCCCGGCGCATGCAGACCCAAACCAATGTTGTACGGCCCGAAAACAAGAATTGCCCTGCTTATCACCCAATCTATGGGAGTGAATGAGGGGACATTATTTATTACAAATATCTTCACCCAGTTGGCTTTGAAAAGCCTTATAAGGTCTCGCTCGGTAAGGGCATCAGCTCCAATCCCGTTATTGTCAATCACCAACGACTGCCTAGCTTCAGACGCCCTGTGCCAGAAAGGAGCCCCGATTTGAATGGAGTACACCCCGGGGTTCTCTTCCAGATGCCCGATTACTTCGCCGGCGAAAGCAGCACCGTTGCTCTGCCCTGTTACTATTATCTTTAAATCCGTAATTTGCTGGGTCAGGAAGTCAATCTTAGCCGCTAATTTCTTAGCCTTATATGGATAATGTGTCAACTGTTCCTTAAATTCGAACAGGTACTCCATCAGACCTTTGCCAGTACGAATATCGTCGATTACGCAGTAATTATATCCCAAGCTCGTCAGCTCATCTTCCATCCCTGCCAGCCAGCTCCACCCCTCTGGATTAGCCGCCAGCGGTTCCTTACCCCAGCCACCGGGAACACATAAAATAGCCAGGTCATTATCCTTAATCTGGTAATAAAGGCTGAGAACCTCGTCGACAAATTGTTCTTGAAGTTCCCTGCTTGTTCCAACCGCCTCCGCAGCTACTTGCCAGGCTTGTTGCTCAATATCATCCACATATTCTAAACTAGGCGTCACCGAATCGGTCTTCTCACTATGAGCGTTTACGAAATAAATCCCCAGCCCAAGAAGACAGACGACCACAAACACAACCAACCCGGCTCTACGAAGTAAAAACAAAGTCCTGCTGGTCTTCATCAATTAAGCTCCGCTGTGTGGAATATATTTTAACACCTTTACAATGCAGATGCCTAACCAGAAGAGGTGTAAAACCATAGTATGCCATGTCTGGCTATGATATACTTTACCCAACCAGGCGAGGAGATGGATAAAAAAACAAAAAGCCACCGTGTAGCTACCAGCGACGACATCGAAGTCTCTACTTACCTCGAAATCGCCAAGGAGATTCATGGCGAGCAACTCACATCTAAGGTAGAAACTATATCGGCCGGACAGCGAGAAGCGATAGCTGTTATCGATTTTGGCTCTCAATATAGCCACCTGATTGCGCGGCGAGTCCGAGAATGCCATGTCTACTGCGAACTTATACCCTTCGATGAACCATGGGGGAAAATAGCTTCCCTCCAACCTAAGGGCATTATCCTCTCCGGAGGGCCAGCCAGTGTATACCAATCAAGAGCACCCTTAGCTCCGGCCCAGCTTTATGCCAGTCACTTACCAATCCTCGGTATCTGCTACGGGACACAAGCCATAGCCCACCAGCTAGGAGGTCAGGTAGCTCCGGCAGATAAGCACGAATATGGTCAGGCTATATTACATATAAGCGCTAAAAAGTCACCGCTCTTTGCCGGACTGCCCACTTCGATACCAGTCTGGATGAGTCATGGAGACCAGATAGTAGAAATGCCACCCGGTTTCAAATCACTGGCTTATACTGAAAACTCCCCCACCGCAGTTATAGGTAATGGCACAAACATATTCGGTCTGCAGTTCCACCCCGAGGTAGTTCACACCCCAAACGGGAAGTCCATAATCCAAAACTTCCTATACCGTATATGCGGTTGCCACGGCACCTGGACACCAAGTAGCTTCATTACCGAGAGCATAAGTGCAATCAGGCAACAGGTTCAGGATGGCAAAGTGATTTGCGCCCTATCAGGCGGCGTTGACTCAGCAGTTACGGCTACCCTTATCCACCAGGCTATCGGCAATCAGTTAACATGCATCTTCGTCAATAACGGGCTACTGCGCCGCGAGGAAGCGGACCGAGCCCTCAACACTTTCCGAAATAACCTGAAAATGAACGTGGTCTATGTAGACGCCTCCAGAAGATTCCTAAGTCGGCTCAAAGGAGTCACCGACCCCGAGGTCAAGCGACGTCGCATCGGCGAGGAGTTCATCAAGGTATTTGAATACAAAGCCGGCAAGCTGGGCAAAATCGATTTCCTGGCTCAGGGCACTCTCTATCCTGACGTCATTGAAAGCACTTCCAAAGAAACGAAGGCTGCCGCCAGAATAAAAACCCACCACAACGTTGGTGGGCTGCCTGCCAAGATGGCACTTACCCTAATCGAGCCGTTGCGCTACCTGTTCAAAGACGAAGTCCGTGAGGTCGGCTTAGCTCTGGACTTGCCAGAAGATATGATATGGCGCCAGCCCTTCCCGGGACCAGGACTGGCTATCCGCATCATCG
This sequence comes from uncultured Dehalococcoidales bacterium, assembly GCA_964619115.1. GTDB lineage: Bacteria > Chloroflexota > Dehalococcoidia > GIF9 > UBA5629 > 9FT-COMBO-48-23. The sequence continues at coordinate 355 of CAZUEB010000082.1, read as the reverse complement.
GTGAAGTAACCAGACAACGCCTGGATATCCTTCGAGCCGCCGATTGGATAGTGATGAATGAGATAAAAAAGGCAGACCTCTATCGCCAGCTGTGGCAAAGCTTTGCTGTCCTCACCGATGTCAGAAGTGTGGGTGTTATGGGAGATTACCGGACATATGGCTACCTGGTAGCTGTACGCGCTGTGACCAGCCAGGATGCGATGACCGCCGATTGGGCGCGTCTCCCTTACGACCTGCTTGCTCACATCTCCAACCGTATCGTCAATGAAGTACCCGGCGTCAACCGCGTGGTCTACGATATCACCAGCAAGCCACCGTCCACTATAGAGTGGGAATAAATGAAAGCCATCATTAT
>CAZUEB010000081.1:0-6692 GCA_964619115.1 uncultured Dehalococcoidales bacterium | reverse complement strand
GCCATCATTGTACTCTGAAATAAGGTGTCTTTGTTTTATTATGGATGAGATTCTTCGCTTCGCTCAGAATGACAGGACGGGAAAGGCTCAGAATGACAGGACGGGAAAGGCTCGGAATGAGAGGCGGGGTCGCCAAGGCTGTACTCCTGTATGTCTAATGTCCAGTGTCCGTCTCTGGCTATAGAGATTGACTTGCCTATCTTTACGGGCTTTTTGAACATCGGTCCGTCATAAACAAAGGTGTGGAACTCTCCAGCTTCACCGCAGGCATCAATGTTCTTCTGGGTTAGTTCAGATAGCAGCTTGCTATCCACCTGCCTGCCCAGCCATTCTTTGCCTAAGAACTCGGCTTTGACGCTGACCACAATGGCTTTAAAGCCAGCCTCGATAAAGTCGGACAGAAGCTGAGCGCTGTCCATTTTCCATAAGGGCAATACCGCACTGATATCTGATTCGCCGCAGACCCTGTCTATCCAGTCTTTGTGTTCCTGGAGATAGATATCCCCGGTAATCAAGCCGGTTATGCCTTTGAGCTTGAGTTTGGCTAAGGCAGCTTTAAAACCGGCTTCGTAAGTTTCCCAGGTGACTTTTTGCTGTAGTATGGGCAGTCCCATAGCCTGTGCCTGTAGAGCTATAAGTTTGCGGTCTAAGCCGTGAGACATTGCCTTTGTGTTATCCGTGTTTATGAAGTTGAGTAAATGGCTGACCTTTAAGCCCTGGGAAATCGCTTTCCAGCAGGCAAAGCAACTATCCTTACCACCGCTCCATGAAGCTGCGTATTCAGTCATTGAAACCTCCCAATCAAGATGATGAGTATCAGTACTATAACCTCAGACAGCTCGTTGATGGCTCCGTAATTATCGCCAGTAAGACCGCCCAGGCGGGAGCGGAGATAGCTGGCGATGCCGAAGGCAATAAGCCACATGGCTGCCATTAACACAAGCCCCCACCACTGCAGAAGGATTACGGAGACAATCAAAGCTGTGATGGTAGCTATAGTCAGCCTCTGCCAGGTGGCACCATGTTTGAAAGCTAGCCCCATGCCTGAGCGCTTGGCGTAGGGAAAGGTGAAGATGATGGAGACCATCGCCCAGCGACTTAAGGTGGGCATGAGCAACAAGGCTGGCAGTATCGATGCGGACGATAAAGAAACATATTTGAGCAGAAGCAGCAGTATGGCACCGACTATGCCGAAGGCACCGACCTTGCTGTCCGACATTATAGCCAGTCTTTCACTCTTCGATTTGCCGGCAATAACGCCGTCGCAGGTGTCGATGAATCCATCGATATGGTGGGCGCCGGTCAGTATAACCAGCGCTATGACTAGCAGAACGTTTACCACGGAAGACGGCAGGACCAGAATCAAGCCGTAGTGAAGACCAAGCAGTATGCCACCGAGTATTAAGCCGACCAGGGGGAAATAGGTCAGCGATTGACCTGAGGTCTTAGCTGTGACCTTGCGGTGCAGAGGTGTTGGAAATATGGTTAAAAATTGAAGTGCTGCCCAGAAACCCATTTTTTATTTTCGCACCTTAACTTTAGATAATCTTACCTGTCATTCGTAATTTTGCCTGTTATTCTGTTAATCTGTCTGTCATTCTGAGCGAAGCGAAGAATCTAGAGGTCCAGACCCTTCACTTTGTTCAGGGTGACAGACGAGGTTCAGGGGGACAAACAAGCACACTTTTCACTCACCTGGTATTGGTTTGGCTTCGGAAACACCGGCTTCAGTGAAGGTAGCCATCTGGTTCAGAGTCCTGACGGCGGCTTCGGCGAGAAATATGCCTAGAACAGCTCCGGTGCCTTCACCCAGACGCATATTTAAATTAAGCAATGGCTTCAGTCCCAGGAACTGGAGCAGAAGCTCATGTCCTGCCTCTGCTGAGAGGTGGGCAGCGATGAGGTAATTTTTGGCTTGTGGTGACAGGCTGGTGGCGATAAGCGCCGCAGCACCGGAGATGAAGCCGTCAATGACCACCGGAATTCTATAGGCAGAACCAGCCAGAATCACTCCAACCAAGCCACCGATTTCGAAGCCGCCGACCTTGGCAAGAACGTCTATGGGGTCTTTAGGATTTGGCTTGTTAACGGATAAGGCTCTTTCAATCACCTTGATTTTATGGGCAAGTTGTCTATCGCCAATGCCGGTGCCACGACCGGTGATTTTTTTGGGCTGTCTGCTGCTGATGGCGGTGAGGATGGCACTGCTGGCAGTGGTATTGCCGATGCCCATATCGCCGGTACCGATGATATCGACTCTCTTGCCCATCTCAGCTTCCACTACTTGGATGCCAGCCTCTATGGCATCAACGGCTTGCTGGCGCGTCATCGCCGGTCCCTGTGTTATGTTCTGGGTGCCGAAGTCAATCATTTTACATAATAATCCAGGTAGCGGTTGGAAGCCGCCTTTTACTCCCATATCTATTACTATAACCCTGGCGCCTATCTGGCTGGCAAGCACATTTATAGCAGCACCGCCTTTGAGGAAATTGAGAACCATCTGTCGGGTTACTTCTTGGGGATAGAGGCTGACTGTTTCGGCAGCGACACCGTGGTCAGCAGCCATGATGATTATGGATTTATGTTCCAGCTTGGGTGTGGCTTCGCCTTTGATGCCGGCAAGCTGAATTGACAACTCCTCTAATCTGCCTAAGCTGCCGTGCGGCTTGGTCAGGCTATTCTGGCGGCTCTGGGCGGCTGCCATCGCTGAGCTATCCAGCGGTCTTATCTCTTTGAGTATGGTATCCAGGGAAGTGGGCATAGTTTAAGCTCCTTGTCTGTTAATATTCGATACCGCGCCTGGCATCAGTTCCCTCGGTGAAGGGGTGTTTAATCATGAGCATCTCGGTGACTAGATCAGCCCGCTGGACTATCTCCGGTGGCGCTTTCCGACCGGTCATAACCAGTTCAACAGAGCTAGGTTTTGCATCGAGTAAGTCCAACACCTGTTTAACAGTTATAAGCCCCTGGTTGATGGCGATGAAAATTTCGTCCAGAATGACCAGGTCGTATTTCCCGCTGAGTATCTCCTGCTCGGCGTAGGTTAGAGTTTGTTGAGCTTCTTGGCTAGATTGTTCCTTGGATTTTTTGAAGCTATCGCCGACGCTTATCTGGACTATCTCGAAAGGGTTATACTGCTTTACAAAGAAATGCTCGCCGCAGGGTAGCCCTTTCAGGAACTGGATGAAGGCTACCTTCATGCCTTGTCCCACAGCTCGCATCGCCAAGCCCAGAGCGGCTGTGGTCTTGCCTTTACCGTCACCGGTGTAGACGTGGACTAGCCCCTTGGAGTTTTTTTCAACCATGATTCCTCCCGAGGGTGATTTTATAAACCTGAGACATGTCGAGGTTATGCCTGATTATAGCAGCTAGTTTATCATATATTTCCTGTTTGTTTATCGGTACGGATGAGGATTCGGGCAATTTCCGGAGCTGTCGCAGCCTGTTCAAGAGATGATGAGTGAACTCGGCATTTTGAAATAAGCCATGAATGTAGGTGCCTAATATGAGCCCATTGCTGTCGACAGCGCCATCGAAATAGGCGACCTTACCCTGCGGCGTTTCGAAGACCTGGAGCGCTGGCTGACAATGCTGGCTTGTGGTTTGCCCCATGTGAATCTCGTAGCCAGTGAGCTCAATGTCCTTAAGCCCTTTGAGTAAGCCTTTGTTGGCATAAACGCGAGCTTTGACCTGCGTGGTTGTTTTGTCGTTGTGAAATATAGTCGTGCTATCGAGCAAGCCCAGTCCGGCAACGCTGTCCTGCTTGGATTCAACATTGTTAGGGTCACGGATGTTCTTGCCTAGCATCTGGTAGCCGCCACAGATACCTATTACCGGGATGCCGGATTGCGCTCGTTGTATGATGGCTTGTGCCAAGCCCTGTTGTTGCAATCGGAGCAAATCGGCTATGGTGCTTTTGGTGCCAGGCAGGATGAGCAGGTCAGGGTTACCTAATTCAATGGTATTCAACACATAGCGGACAGTGCAACCATGCTCTTCTAATGGGTCAAAATCATCGTAGTTGGAGATATGGGGTAAGCGTATCACAGCCACATCTATAGTTCCGTTAGCCGTGCTCGTTTGTCTTTCATCGAGATAAACCGAGTCCTCTTGAGCGATATTTATGTCTCGGAAGTAGGGGATAACCCCCAGAACAGGCTTGCCGGTTCGTTTCTCCAAGGTATCCAGTCCTGGCTTCAGCAGTTTGATGTCACCGCGAAATTTGTTGATGATGAAACCTTTGATAAGGTCTCGCTCTTGCTTGGTCAGCAACTCCAGTGTGCCTACGAGTGAAGCGAAGATGCCGCCACGGTCGATGTCTCCTACTAGCAGAACGGGAGCATTAGCTATTTTAGCTACCCGCATGTTGACTATTTCTCTGTCTTTAAGGTTTATCTCTGCCGGGCTGCCGGCTCCTTCAATGACTACGATATCATATGTAGAGAGCAGTTGATTCAGAGAGTCCTTGATTATCTTCAGTAGGTTTGGGGTGTAGCTGTAATATTGGCTAGCCTCCAGCTTTTTAGACACCTTGCCTAAGACGATTACCTGTGAACTGGCATCGGCTTCTGGTTTAAGCAGTACAGGGTTCATGTGGACTGAGGGTTCGATTTCGGCTGCCTCAGCCTGCACTGCTTGAGCCCGTCCGATTTCACCACCTTCTTTGGTAACGAAGGAATTTAGAGCCATGTTCTGTGCTTTGAAAGGGGCAACTCTGAAGCCGTCTTGTCGGAAAATACGGCATAGCCCAGCTACAATGATGCTCTTGCCTACAGATGATGCTGTGCCCTGTATCATCAAGGTTTTAGCTGACATGGCTCAGCACTCCGATTTCTTTTATAGATTCGAGCAGCTTCTGGCATTCAGGCAAGGTGCGTGGTGCCAGGCGTATATATTGTGGCAAGCCGAAGGAGGTGCAATCACGGACTAAGATAGCTTTATTTAGTAAGGCTTGTCTGAAGGCTGTGGCATTGCCAACCTTGACCAAGAAAAAGTTGGTTTGTGAGGGTACTGACGATAGCCCAAGTCGTTCCAATTCTTTCATTAAGAAATCTTTGGTTTCCCTGATTTTACTACTGCACTCACTTATATAGCTGCTGGAGTTAAGTGCAACGATACCGGCTTTCTGGGCTAGGGCATTTACATTCCACGGGGGGCGGACACGTTTGAGGACGGAGATGATGGGCTCGGCGGCTATAGCGTAGCCGAGGCGTAGTCCAGCTAGGGCGTAATCCTTGGTCATTGACCGCAGGATAACCAGGTTGCCGTTATTTACAAGGTCTTGAGAGAACCAGGCATTGTCGGTGAAGGCAATATAGGCTTCATCCAGTATGATAAGGCTATCCTGAAAGCTTGACATAATCTGCCTTACCTTTTCCTTCGATATGTAGTGTCCTGTAGGGTTGTTGGGGTTACAAAGGAAAATGGCTTTAGGTCGGTGTTTTTGGAGCAAGTTTATAAATTCCTTTATATCTAGTTTGAACCCTGGCTCTTTGAGGACCGGCTGTTTCAGCACATTGGCGTCGGCGAGTTGACAAGCGACTTCATATTCACCGTAGGTAGGTTGGGGGATGACGACTGAATCATCAGGTTCAAAGTAAGCAGTAGCTACAAGCCTGATTAGCTCGGTGGAGCCGCTGCCTATGATAAGCTTGTCTGATGATATGCCTAGTTTTTGAGCCAGCAACTGCTTTAATTCACTGGCTTCGGTGTCAGGATAGTGTTCTATTGAGGCATTGGCTGAAATCTCTCTTATGCCCGATGGTGGTCCGAATGGATTACAGCTAACACTGAAGTCAAGGACAGTCTCCGGAGGGACATCAAATTTCTTTAGCTCCGAGTAGTTTATGCCGCCATGTATGCAAGAGGAGAGCTTATTTATCGCTGTTCTAGGTCGCAACAAGATACATCACCTCTGCAAATATAGATATTATGCACCAGATAATAGCCGTCACAACAATGATTTGTCGAGAAGTACTGATTGTATTGAGTGATAGGGGATAGTGGTTATCCCCCAGCCTGTAATGGTCGGTTTTTTCCAGTTGTACTCCCAGAGCACCGGCAATGGCGCTCATTGTCCAGCCGGCGTTAGGGCTTTCTGTTTTCTTATGGTCGCGAATCATAACGTGCCAGGCTCGTGAGATATCCTTTCGGCATATAAGAGAAGCCACCACTATTATCAGAGCGGTGAGCCTTGCCGGGATGAAATTGACGACATCATCCAATCTAGCGGCAAATTTGCCCAGGTATTCCCATCGTCCGTGGTAGCCCACCATAGAATCGAAGGTGTTTATTACCCGGTAACCTATGGCGCCAGGCACGCTAAAGAGGAAGAAGTAGAACAGGGGGGCTATAAAACTGTCACATATATTTTCGGCTGCTGATTCTATTGTGGCTGATATAATCTGGCTCTTGTCGAGCTTGCTAGTATCACGACTGACCAGGGATTTCAGGCTTATGCGTGCTTGGTTAAGATTATTTCGGGCTAGAAGTTTTCTAACTGCATCAACGGCTTGCCTGAGTCCACGTAAGGAGAAAGTGAATTTTAGTAAGAGCCCGGCAACAATGATGTAAACTACGGGATTAAGCTCTCTCAGGTAGGCAAGCAGGAAGTAAACGGCTGTGACAATCAGTCCAAGCGTTACTAAAACCATGCCGACGCCGTAGGCAAGCTGCATGAGCTTGCCTGTTTT
>CAZUEB010000080.1:0-6701 GCA_964619115.1 uncultured Dehalococcoidales bacterium | reverse complement strand
TTGATGCGCTAAAGTCCACGCTGGGTAAGAAACAAAAGCTGGTTGCCATTAATGAAAAAGCCTTAAAGTCAGGATATGAGCTATTGTGACATTGAGTTATATTTAACTTGGGGAGCGAATTATGTGTGTAAAACAGATTTCAATAACCCTGGAGAATGTGCCGGGTAAGTTCCTGGCTGTGAGCGAGTGTCTGGGTAGGGAGGGAATAAACATCAGAGCCATCTCGGTAGCTGATACATCTGATTTTAGCACAGTCAGGTTTGTTGCTGATAACCCGGAAAAAACGGCTAATGTGCTCAAGAGTCATGGCTATTCGGTACACGAAACCGATGTCATTGCGGTGGAAGTTCCTGACCACCCAGGCGGACTCCAGGCTGTGCTGAAACCTCTGCGTGAAGCAGATATCAACGTGTGCTATTTTTACACCTACCTGGGCAAGGGGGAAAGCGGTCAGCCTGTAGTTATCATCGGCGTGGACAAGACCACAGAAGCGGTAGAAGCTCTGCAGAAGAACTGGGTTCACACATTCGGCAAGGAAATCTATTCACTGTAATGTATGCCTGCCGGAACGGTCAGCTTTATGGTGCTTTGCCCTCTACAACCTGACAAAAAGCTGGCTCTGCTATGCAGCAGAGCCAGCTTCATTTCATAGTCGCGTTTTCTTTTATTCTACAAGTATCTTGCCCACCGGCTTGCTGATTATTTCTCCGATTATGGCTGCTTCACGTATGCCGGCTTTTCGCAGCTTGGATACCAGCGGCTCAGCTGCTTCAGGAACCAGCGAAATTAGCAGTCCGCCCGAAGTCTGGGGGTCGAATAGAATGTCCTGTATGTAATCGGCTACCTGATTAGAGAACTCCACCATTTTGCCGTAGAATTCCCTGTTTCTGTGTAAACCACCGGGGCAGAGTCCCATTTTAGCGAACTCCTCGGTTTCTGGGAAGATGGGGACTGAAGCCGAGTCAACTTTGATGCCTACCTGGCTGTTCTGGGCTAGCTGGCAGGCATGGCCAAGAAGTCCGAAGCCGGTTATGTCGGTGCAGGCATGAACTCCTATCTCTTGCATCAGTTCCGAGGCTTTTTTATTCAAGGCTGCCATGTATTTTGCCACCATGGCTGCCGTCTCTTCGCTGACTGTACCAGCTTTCAGGGCGGTGCTGATGATGCCGGTGCCTAAGGGTTTGGTGAGTATGAGCTTGTCTCCAACCCTGGCTCCCGAGTTGGTTACCAGGCAATCAGGATGTACGACACCGGTGACGGAAAGTCCATATTTCAGCTCGGCATCTTCTATACTGTGTCCGCCCACAAGTGTCACGCCAGCTTCCTTCATTTTGTCTATTCCACCCTTCAGCATATCTCTCAATACCGAGATGTCGAATTTATTTATGGGGAAACAGACCACATTCATGGCAGTCAAAGGCTTGCCGCCCATGGTGTAGACATCGCTCAACGCGTTGGCGACAGCAATCTGACCGAAATCGTATGGGTCATCGACAATAGGCGTGAAGAAATCGATGGTCTGGATGATAGCCAGGTCATCGCTCAGCTTGTAGACGCCGGCATCATCCAGGCTTTCCATGCCCCGAATCACGTTCTTATCGTGTATGAGGGGTAAGTCACACAGGGCTTTGTTTAGGTCACCCGGACCTAACTTTGAAGCTCAGCCGGCTCCGCTAACGCTTTCAGTCAGGCGGGGTAGTATGTTTTTGTCCATTTGTGCCTATTGTAGCATTGGCCGAACCGAAGAGGCAAAGTGAAGTACAGGTCTGAATGCTTGCCCATAAACGTTTTGTCATGCTGAGTTAACCGGAAAATGCCTTGTCAGTTTTGAAACTAGTTCTAAGTATAGTAGAATATCTGTGCATCATGGATAGTGAACTTCGTCGTCTTCCCAGCGTGGATAAGGTGATTTCCGATGAGCGAATCAAGCTGCTTCGAGAACTTTATCCTCATGACCTGATTGTGAACTTGGTTCGCCGGCGACTTGAGGCGGACCGACTGGCTATCACGCGTGGCAGCATATGCCCCTCCCTGGATGAGATTGTGGGTGCTGTCTGTTCCGAGGTGCAGACACTGGAACAGCTCAGCCTGCGTCCGGTTATCAATGCCAGCGGAGTAATAATCCATACCAACCTGGGTCGGGCACCGCTCAGTAAGGAGGCAGCTATGGCTATGGAGATAGTTGCCACTGGCTACTGCAATCTGGAGTTTGATATTGATAGGGGGGTGCGAGGCTCACGGGATGTTCACGTTGAGCAGCTTCTGTGCCAATTGACCGGTGCGGAGGCGGCGCTGGTGGTAAATAACAACGCCTCTGCGGTATTGCTGATTCTCACCGCCTTAGCCAAGAGGAAGGAGGTTATTGTCTCCAGAAGTCAGGCTGTTGAAATCGGTGGTGGCTTTCGTATCCCTGATGTCATGAGACAGAGCGGTGCAAAGCTGGTAGAAGTGGGCACGACTAACTGTACCTATATTTATGATTATGAGCAGGCTATCGGTTCAATGACTGCGGCACTTTTACGTGTTCACTCCAGCAACTTCAGGGTGGAAGGTTTTACCCATTCGGTTGACCTTGAGGAGATGATAGCGCTTGGCGACAAATGTGACATCCCGGTATTTGATGACCTTGGCAGTGGTTGTTTATTGGACACAGCCACGTTTGGGCTTGCCCCGGAGCCTATGGTGCAGCATAGCATTTCGCTCGGTGTTGGTCTGGCTTGCTTTTCCGGCGACAAGCTTTTGGGAGGGCCTCAGTCTGGAATTATTGTCGGAAAGAAGGTCTTCGTTGGCAAATTGAAAAAGCATCCCCTGTCGAGGGCGCTCCGCATAGACAAAATAAGGCTTGCCTGTTTGGCTGCGACTTTGGTGCATTACCTGAAAGGCGAAGCGTTGGAGAAAATTCCGGTGTGGCGTATGATTTCCATGCCTCTGGATGATATTGAGAGACGAGCCAGCCTGTGGGCGCAAGACGTGGGTGATTTAGTCCGGGTTGTTGAAGGTGAATCCATGGTTGGTGGTGGCAGTCTCCCTGGTAGTACGCTTCCCACCAAGCTCGTTGCTATTGGTGGTAAGACTGGACGAAGGAACGTAGCCCTCTCATTAGCTCAAAAGTTGCGTCATCATAACCCACCGGTTATCGGGCGTATTAGCGATGATGTTCTACTCTTCGACCCGAGGACAGTTCTTCCTGAAGAGGATGAAATTTTGCTGCGGGCACTGAGAGATGCAGCTACTGGCTTGAAATAGCGATTCTGTATTTACATTTTAAATGTTGTCACCACCTGAATTATGTAATCATTTGTATAGCTTCTGAATTGGTGTACAGGAAAAGCAGATGTTTGTTATAGGGACCGCTGGACATATAGACCACGGCAAATCGCTTTTGATAAATGCACTGACGGGAATAGACCCTGACCGCCTGCGCGAAGAAAAAGAACGAGGTATGACCATAGACCTTGGTTTTGCCTGGATGAAACTGCCAGGAGGCCAGGAGGTTGGAATTATTGATGTTCCCGGACATGAGCGTTTTGTTAAGAACATGCTGGCCGGTGTGGGCGGTATTGATTTAGCCCTGCTCATCGTGGCTGCTGACGAAGGAGTAATGCCTCAGACAAGAGAACATTTAGCTATACTTGATTTACTTGATATAGCTAAAGGCATTGTGGTAATCACAAAGAAGGACCTGGTGGATGAAGAATTGCTGAGTTTGGTCAAGTTAGAGGCTGAAGAGCTGATAAAATCGACTACCCTGGCTGGAGCACCTGTTGTCGCTGTGTCGGCAGTAAGTGGTGATGGGTTGCCGGAATTGGTTTCATCTATAGACCGGGTTCTGTCGACTGCGGCGCCCAGGAAAGATATCGGCAGACCCAGACTTATGATAGACCGTGCTTTTACTATATCGGGTTCCGGTACTGTAGTTACCGGAACGTTGATAGATGGTTCGCTATCGGTGGGGCAGGAAGTCGAGGTGGTTCCTGAGGGGTTAAAGGCTAGATTGCGAGGACTGCAAAGTCACAAAGCTCGCATTGATGTTGCTAATCCTGGGAGTCGTGTAGCAGCCAACTTAACCGGAGTGGCTACGTCTCAGTTGGAGCGTGGTTATGTGCTTACCTCGCCCGGCTGGCTGGCGCCGACTGTGCGAGTAGATGTAAAACTTCGCATGCTTTCAGGCCTGAAACATCCTCTGCGCCACAACGCCGTCGTCAGCTTTTTTACAGGTGCCGCTGAGGTGACGGCCAAGGTTCATCTTCTTGAGCGTGAGAAATTGGATTCTGGTGATATTTCCTGGGCGCAATTAGCTCTGGCTGAGCCGGTGGCATTGGTTAAAGGAGACCGTTTCATTATCCGTTCACCTATGGATACCCTGGGAGGTGGTTTGATTGTTAGTTCACATGCGCCGAGACATCGACGATTCCGTCCTTCTGTAATCCAGAGCCTGAAAATTAGAGCAGAAGGTGGAGTAGAAGATGTTGTAGCTGCTATGCTGGAGGCAAATCAGCCCCTAGCCCTGGAAAAGCTGGCAGTTCAGTGTAATCTGGCAACTGATGAAGCACATGTAGTTGCTGGTGAACTTATTAGAAAAGGAAGCGTGGTGGCAGTAGGTCAAGGAGGACAGCAACTTCTTTTCACAGAGTCCGGTTGGGGGCGGTTGACGAAGAAGGCAGAGGCTATAGCGGAAAACTATCATCGAAGATTCCCTACTCGCTCTGGCATGTCCCAGGGGGAGCTGAGCAGTAAGTTGGGGATATTGCCAAATTCCCCCTCGTTACGGAAACTTTTCGCCGATGGTGTTCTAACCGAAGAGGGAGCAGTGGTTCGTCTTCCTTCCTATCAGGTTCAGCTCTCTCAGCAGCAGCAGGCAAAAATCGACAGTTTTCTTAATACGCTCAATAAGAATCCTTATTCTCCATCGAGTGATATCACACTTGAATCTGACCTTCTCAATCTGCTTATTGAGCAGCGTCAGGTGGTAAAGGTAAGCGATGGCGTGTTCTTTTCTGCTTCTGCCTATAGCGAAATGGTGGATAAAGTTATCGCTTATGCCAGGTCAAAGGGCAAAGTGACTCTGGCTGAAGTACGAGATATGCTGGGTACGAGCCGTAAGTATGCCCAGGCACTTTTAGAGTATATGGATGAGAAGAAGCTCACACGCCGCATAGGTGATGAACGGGTCTTAAGATAGTTAGTACTGTTTTATCAATTGGCCATTGTCTTCGAAGAAATACCATGAGCCGTTGTATGCTGAGTTTATGGGACAGGTTTTGATTATGCTCCACATCCCATCGCCCAGATACTCAGCGATAAAAATTGGCTCGGCGTCCTCATACGGAGGACAATTGGGGCTAACTCAGCCGGTTCGTTGGGTGGACAATCTGCAGTGGGGGCTAATTTTCTTTGCTTCAGCTATGACTTGCTCAGCGGTGTATTCAGGTGAATCAGAATCTGGCTGCGGTTCTTGCTGGATATCTGTGTTCGGTGGTGTTGAGGGTGGGGATTGCCCACCGAATATAAAGCTGCCGCCAAGCCAGTTAGATGTTCCTCCTTGTGGACCTGTGCCAATGACGTAAAGGATTGTTCCAATGAAGATGATAACAGCCAGCAAAATAAGATACCGACCAACATTGCCTACAGCTTGAGGCGCTACCGTTGCCTGTCTGGTCTTTTCCTCTCTACGAGTTGCTATAGCTTCCTTGACTGCAGGCTCTGTTGGTGGTTGTGTTTGTTTCTGTAGCTGTCCCCCGCAATTAGTGCAAAATCCAGACAGGGATTCAGCAGCAGCACCGCAGTGGCGACATCTGTATTCAAAGTGTTGACCACAAGTGCTGCAAAACCGTTGTCCCACGGGGACTGGAGCACCGCATTTTGGGCACGGGAAAGCTTGCTGCAATTTATATTCCGTTTCTCCTTCCTTATTATATATTATCGTATATTATTGCATTGTCAAAGTGTTACCATGACAGCTATATCAATTATATAACTGCTTGAATTAAGGCGTTTCGGAAAGGATAACCGGTAGTTTTACTCCTGGGTGTTTCTACATGGTTTATTTTGCAACCGGACATGGCGTAGTACTTATGTCTTTCTGTTTCATGGTACCTTAGTGTTCTTCTGAAACAGTACGAATGCATCATGTTTTGCTGGTTATGGTGTGTGAAAATAAGACTGTAAGCAGCTAGCCGACTAGGAGTTGCAATCTATGGTAAGGAGGGAGAAATGAGCAGAAGTAAGAAATTCCTGGCTATACTGAGAGACGATAAGAAGTTGTTGGGGATGTTTGGCGGCATAGTTATTGACCTTACCGTTCTCGTGGCTATTGTGGTTACAGCCTGTGTTTGGTATTTGCCGTAGCTCCCAGTAACCGATAAATTGGGAACTACAAGATGGTAAAAGAACTTATAAGTGTCATCGGCGGCTTCCTAGTCGTAGCTCTGCTTTTTTGGGCTTTTGCCTGGTATTTGCTGTAATGCCTGTTTAAGGCCTCTTCCATTATCCTCTGTGCTCGAATGTAAAATCCTGTCTCAATTCATCCTGTAACTCAGCTTGGCATTTTCTCCGGAACTATTGTCTTCTCTTCGCACGCTTGTTTTCGCTGGATGTTGAAATGATGGCGGGAGCGTATGGGAGTCGAACCCACCAGAGACATTTTTGATGCCTCCCGACGGATTTGAAGTCCGCGAAGCCCACCGGGACCCAAACGCTCC
>CAZUEB010000079.1:0-6794 GCA_964619115.1 uncultured Dehalococcoidales bacterium | reverse complement strand
CTCCGGGTGCCGCAAGGCTACCTGGTCGGAGCTGGCTAACTGGAGTAAGCTAGAAGGCAGAAATCGACAGTCGGTGCACGGCCCATGCTTTAGGAAAATGCATCTTAAACTGTCACAGAGTTAGCGGCGGCTATACTATGATGTAAGAGGAGTATTCTAATGAAAGCTATTGATGTGCATGTCCATCCCAGCACGGCTGCTTTCGACCGCAAACGTATGTGGGGGTTGGAGCTTGTGGAGTATATTTCAAAGTATTATGGGGTTGAGTATAAGGTAAAGACTGATGAGGAGATGGCGCAGGATTTCAGGGAACTGGATTTAAAGGCTATCTTAATAGGCTGGGATGCTGAATCTGCGAGTGGCTTTGATACTAGAAATACCAATGACGAAGTTGCCAGACTAATCAAAAAATTTCCAGATGTGTTTATTGGTGGCTGGGCGATGATTGACCCGTGGAAGGGAAAGGCAGCTATAAGAGAATTGGAGAGATGCGTTAAAGAGTTGGGGTTAATGGGGCTAAAGTTTCAGCAAGCTCTACAGGCCTTCTTTCCAAATGACAGGCGGTTCTACCCGCTTTATGAGAAGTGCGTCGAGCTGAAAATACCGGTTTCTTTTCATACCGGGACTACCGGTGCCGGGGCAGGTATGCCCGGAGGTTACGGGATACGCCTGAAATACACGATGCCCATTCCGTATATTGATGATGTGGCGGCTGACTTCCCTGAGCTGACGATAATTATGATTCATCCTGCTTGGCCATGGCATGAGGAACAAATCGCTGTTTTGCTTCATAAAGGTAATGTCTATGCCGACCTTTCCGGTTGGGCACCGAGGTACTTTCCTGAAATTATAAAGAGGGAGGTCAACGGACGGCTCCAGGATAAGTTTATGTTTGGCTCTGACTATCCTGAAATCCCACCGAAACGTTGGCTCCAGGAATTTGAAAACGGTGGCTATAAGCCAGAAGTAATTGAGAAAGTCCTGTATAAGAATGCCCAGAGGATTCTCAAGCTCAAAGTTTGAAGGCGTCAAGTGCCTGATAAAAAAACACCATCATCAACTCAGGTCAAAAAACTGCTCCGCCAGTCCGGTCTCAAGGCGAGGAAAAGCCTGGGACAGCATTTCCTTGTAGATACATCAGTTTTACTGACCATAGTTCAGGCTGCTGAACTATCTCCAGAAGATACTGTAGTCGAGGTTGGCCCAGGTCTGGGTATATTGACTGTCGAGCTGGCACGTCATGCCGGCAATGTCATAGCTGTGGAACTGGATACCGAGCTGGCCTCGCTGTTGAAGCACCGATTGAAGTCGCTGGCAAATTTACGTGTCTTTAATGCCGATATACTAAAGGTCAATCCGTCGCAGTTATTAGAAGGGAAAAACAAGTATAAGGTGGTGGCTAATCTGCCGTATTATATTACATCACCTGTGTTGCGTTACTTCGTGGAAGCTTCACCTAAGCCGTCTTTAATGGTGATGATGGTGCAGAAGGAAGTTGGCGAGGCTATTGTGGCTGGTCCGGGAAAGATGTCTCTGCTGGCGGTTAGTCTCCAGGTGTATAGTAAACCCAGAATTATCTCACATGTGCCGTCTCGATGTTTCTATCCTCAGCCGAAAGTTGATTCGGTTATACTGCGTTTCGATGTGCTGGCAGAGCCTGCGGTCAAGGTGGCTGATATGAATAGTTTTTTCGAGGTAGTAAGATGTGGGTTCAGCTCACCACGCAAGCAATTGCACAATTCGCTGGCTCGTGGTTTGGGCATGAAATCGGCTGAAGCTGATTTATTGTTGGAAAGAGTGGACATAGACCCTAAACGTCGGGCTGAAACGCTCAGCCTGGAGGAATGGGCGAAATTGTATGAGGCTTTGGTAGTTTCAGGAAAGGTAAGGATGCAATGCTGAAGTGCCTGGCGCCGGCTAAAGTTAATCTCGTCCTTGAGGTTCTGGGCAAGCGTGATGATGGCTATCACGAGATTCGCAGTTTGGTTCAGACAATTAGCCTGTGCGATGTCATTTATCTTGAACCCTCTGACGTGGTTTCTCTGGAATGCACTGAATCTGGGTTACTGACTTTTGAAAACCTGGTGGTCCAGGCGGCTGAATTGCTTAAAAGAACCAGTGGCTGTGAGAAAGGGGTCAAGATTAAACTTGAAAAGCAAATACCGTGGGGTGCTGGTCTGGGTGGGGGCAGCAGCGATGGGGCTACCACCTTGCTGGCTCTCAACAAACTCTGGGGGCTGAAACTGACGACCTCAGATTTAGTTAGGCTGGCAGCCGTGCTGGGGTCTGACATGCCCTTTTTTATACACGGAGGTACAGCTTTAATCGAGGGTAGGGGCGAAAAGGTGGCGTCTTTGGCGGCTTCCACCGCGGGCTGGTTCGTCTTGCTTGTCCCACCTTTGCCCAAGATGCCTCGTAAAACGCAGCAACTTTACTCTCTTCTGGGTGACCGGCACTTCACCGATGGTCAATTCGTTGACAAAACGCTGAAAAGCTGGTCTAAAGATAAAAGGATTGCTACCAGCCTGCTATTCAATGTTTTTGACAGGATAGCTTTTGATGCTTTTCCCGGGCTGGAGGATTACTGGAAGCGTCTTGAAAAGACCGGTGCTAAAAATATCCATCTGGTTGGTTCAGGTCCGACTTTGTTTGCCCCTACGGATGATGAAACTGAAGCTGAGAGAATATGTGGCTTACTCTGTCATCAGGGATTTGAAGCTTATGCTGTATCTACCGTTGTGCCGCATGTGGTTTAGCCGGATTGCTTCTGGCGCAAGCTGCTAGCCAATCTTTCCTCGCCTTTTCTTGTTTTTACTTCGCCGTTGAGTCGCGCCATACGTAGTGTGTTTAAAATCTCCCCTATCTGAGGTCCGGCAAGAATACCAATTCTCTTCAAGTCGTCTCCATTCAGCAGCGGCTTTATGTAGCGCAGTTTTCCAAGATGCAATTGTAAATACTGGCTGGCTATCGGTGATTTTGATGCCAGGGCATTAGTTTGAATGGCTTGTGCTGAATAGCCGTGAAGTAGCTGGTAAATCTCGCTGGGCTTTAACTTTGGGTTAGCCAAGCTTTGAAGCTGTGCTTTGAGTTGCAGCGTCTGGCGCATGGCTTGAGCCGAATTTTTGGGGAAGTTTAGACGGGCAATAAACTCCTCGTTTTCCTTTTCCGTCAGGTTGTATATGAGCAGGCACAGGTAAAGGGTTGAAAGAGACGCCCGAATATTGACCTTTCGAGTTCTGGCAAACACTTCGTTCAGCTTGCCGTTGCCTTTCAGAGATGGATGCAATTGCCTGAGGACTCCTAGCTCTTCGGCTCGCCTGATGGCTCGCTCCGGTTCATCTTCTTTCAAAATTAGCTCCAACTCATGCCTTATGCGGTCGCCACTTATGGTATCGAGCATGGTCACATCTCGACGGAGCAACTTTTCAGTCTCTGTCTCCAGCTCGAAGCCTAATCTTTGTTCGTAGCGTAGTGCCCTTAGGCTTCGGCTGGCGTCATCGACGAAGCTGTTTGGGTGCAGCATGCGGATGAGGTGATGTTCTAGGTCGTTTTTGCCGTGGTACAGGTCAATCAGTTCACCGAAGCGATGAGGCATCAGGCACAAAGCCATGGCGTTGATGGAGAAGTCCCGGCGGATCAGGTCATCTTCTAGACTGCCTGGCTTAACGGTGGGCAGGGCTCCCGGTTTGCTGTAGGTTTCACTGCGGGCGGTAGCTAAATCCAGGCTGAAGCCCGGGTAATTAAGCTTGGCAGTGCCGAAGCGAGAATGGACTCTTAACTTTGCCTGGCTGTTCTTTGCCAGCTTCTGTGCCAATTTGATGGCATCGCCTTCGACGACTAAGTCGAAGTCGAAGTTGGCACGGCTCAAAAACAGGTCGCGCACCACCCCGCCGACGATATATAGCTCCTGTCCCAGCTCGCTAGCCTCTCTGCCGGCGATTTTTGCCAGAGCTAGAACTGGTGGCAGTAGATATTTCTCAAGTTGTAAAGAAAGATTCTCAGACATGGCTTAATAATTGCTTGGTAGGACTCGATATTAATAAATTAGCTGCATCAGATGAACATCCAGCAACTTGCCAAACTTTTTACCTACCTCTCTCATTGTTCCTACGTGTTGAAAACTGAAGAATTTGCAGAGCTCGATACTTATGTCGTTGCCGTCAGCTATTCTGGCAATTATTGTGTGCAAGCCTGCCGTTTCACCCTCCTGAATAATCGCTTTCATTAGCTTCTTGCCAATGCCTTTCCCCTGATATTCTTCCTTGATGTAGAGTGATATTTCGGCGGTATCATGATATGCACATCTGTCAGACCATTTGCTTAATGATGCCCAGCCAATAACGAGGCTATCCTGCTCTGCAATTAATACAGGATGACTGGCGTCATGATTCGCAAACCACGCTTTTTGTTCTTTGAAGGTCTTTGGCTCAGTGTCAAAGGTAGCGGTTGTTTTTTCAATAGCGTCATTGTAGATCTCAGAAATTTGCCCTAAATCTGCCGATGTTGCCTTCCTGATGATTAACATGTTTATGCTCGAAAGCCATCATGTGTATATTGTACTTTTGGAATTCTACTGCTTGCTGTGGTGGTGGTCAAGACTTTGGTATTGAAAATTGAAAAGGATTGACTGCATGATTGGCGGATGGTATATTAAAGAAGGCAAAGGAAAGGTGGTTTAAGGCTATGTGCAAGACATGTGCGGCTCATAACAAGAAGGCTGTAAAGTCAGCCAAGAAAGCCGGCAAGAAGAAATAGACGCGGATTTATACTGTATCGGCTTTTTCTGCTCGAATTATGTAGAATGCAGAGCGTTTTAGCTTGGCAAGAGCGCTGATATACTGTAAGCCGAAGCTCTGCGTGATGTCGATAGAAGTTTGACTCTGTGTCTATGGGTGTTTTTGTCTCGTCCTTTTTTTGAAGTCATGTCAGCTGCTATCAGAAAGCGGCGGTGGCAGTTCTTAAGTATCAGCAAGTCCTGTCTCATCTGTATTAGAACTGGCGGTTGCAGTTTTGTTGCCAGTTAAGGTGAAAAGGAGGTGTGAATTGAGCTGGACAAAGGAAGATTTACAGCAGTTGGTGAAAACCAAACTAGCTGACCGACTATTCGTAATCGTATCCAACAGAGAACCTTACATTCATATTTTATCTGGCGATGAGATTCAATGTATCGTTCCAGCCAGCGGTCTCACGGTGGCTTTAGACCCGGTGATGCGAGCCTGTGGGGGCGTCTGGATTGCCCATGGCAGCGGTAGTGCCGATAGGGAAGTTGTTGATGGTAAAAACCGAGTGTCAGTTCCTCCTGAGGAGCCTCGCTATACGCTGAAGCGGGCATGGTTAACCAAAGAGGAGGAAGAAGGCTATTATCTAGGTTTTTCGAATGAAGCCCTGTGGCCGTTGTGTCATATTGCATATACACCACCGAACTTTGATGAGGCTGATTGGAATACTTACAAAAATGTGAACCAGATTTTTGCTGATGCTGTTGCAGACGAAGTTGGTGGTAGGGAGGCGTTCGTTTTTATTCAGGACTATCATCTGGCGCTACTGTCTCGATTGATTAAAGCTAAGAATCCACAAGTGGTTACGGCACAGTTCTGGCACATTCCGTGGCCCAATCCTGAGGCTTTTAGAATTTGCCCCTGGGGAGAAGAAATATTGGACGGTTTGCTGGGAAATGACTTACTTGGCTTTCACATAAAGTATCATTGTGACAACTTTCTGGAAACGGTGAGACTGATGCTGGAATCAAGAGTTGATCATGAGAGGTCGGCGGTTAGTCGTGGCGGCAGGACGACCCTGGTGCGTCCGTTTCCTATCAGTGTTGACTTTGGTCGAATAGCGCGGGATGCTGCTGATGCGGAAGTCACCGAAGAAATGGAAGAGATTCGCCGTAAGTGGCAACTGGGCGACGAGTTTATCGGAATTGGGATTGACAGGCTGGATTACACGAAAGGAATACCGCATAGATTCAGGGCTTTGGATAAGTTTCTGACCAGACACCCGGAATATCAAGAGCGTGTGATTTTCTTTCAATTGGGGGAGCCGAGCCGGACCCATATCAAGAAATATAAAGAGCTAAATGCTGGGATTGATGACCTGGTTGAGGAGGTGAACTGGAAATACCAGTCCGGTATCTGGAAACCGATAGTTTACATAAAGGAACATCTATCGCCGACAACTTTACTGGCTTTCAATCGACTGGCACATTTTTGTGTCGTCAGTTCTCTTCATGATGGGATGAATCTGGTGGCTAAAGAGTTCGTTTCTTCCAGGACAGATGAAGACGGTGTGCTGATACTCAGTCAATTCACCGGTGCTGCCAGAGAGTTGTCCGAGGCGCTTCTTGTAAACCCTTATGCCACCGATGACTTTGCTGATTCGATAAACAAGGCCATTCAGATGCCTGAGGAACAAAGAAAGGCCAGGATGCGGAAGCTGCGACAGGTGGTGGAGGAGAATAATATTTATCGGTGGGCCGGGAATATCATCTCCGAATTAGCTACTCTGGGACTTTAATGGTGTTTATAGCATGCAGTATCTTTTTTATGCATGGGACAAGATTGCACGTCGTATTAAATCGGCCGACCATGTATTTCTTCTCTCGGATTATGATGGCACCTTAACTCCTATTGTAGATAAGCCGGAATTTGCTGCTCTTAGCCAGGAGACGAAGAAGCTACTCCGAAAATTGGCTAAGAGCCGTCGCTATACAGTTGGTGTAATTAGCGGCAGAGCTTTAGCTGATCTAAAAAGTAAAGTGGATTTAGAGGGCATTATTTATGCCGGAAACCACG
>CAZUEB010000078.1:5002-6811 GCA_964619115.1 uncultured Dehalococcoidales bacterium | reverse complement strand
AGCTCATCGGCGATATCCTTGTTGCTCAAGCCTTTGGTTACCAGTTTAAGAACCTCCATCTCCCGGTCGCTTAGCAATTCCGAGGACTTTTTAGCCTCGCCATCGGCGGAAGGACGCGCAAAACGGTTCAGAACCTTACGAGCAACTGCGGGGTGAAGGACAGATTCACCCGAGTACACTGCACGAACAGCATCAACTATCTCCTGTCCGCGAACACTCTTTAACAGATAGCCAGCAGCCCCTGCTTCAAGCAAGCTGAAAACAAACTGGTCGTCATCATAAGCGCTCAAAATCAGCACAGTTGTGGCGGGACAAAGAGTTTTTATTTGCTTCGTAGCCTCGATGCCATCTAATTTGGGCATGGCAATATCAACTATGGCAACATCAGGCTTGAAGGTAGTGGCAAGCTTGATTGCCTCCTCACCATCACCAGCTTCGCCAATTACCTCCAGGTCCGATTCCTGCTCCAGAATACGGCGAGTGCTCTCTCGAACAAATGCATGGTCATCTGCAATTAGTATCTTTATCTTTTTCAACTTATGCCTTCACCTCCTGCCTTCGTACATTATAGCAGACTCGCATTTATGAGCATAAGCATATTTACCTATGCCCTGACCATCCCGCTAAGCCTAAATGCTTCCCACTGCCTTATTTTTATCGGGTGTTTCCACAAATGAAACTGGGTATTCCAGCGGAAGTCAGTCTAATAATATATATGATAACCTTATATCAGGAACAAAAGAAAGGAGGTACATGCCATGCAGTGGGAATTTATAGTAGCCTTAGCAATAGCAATACCTGTAATCCTGTTCCCGGTAGCATTTATTTGGTACCTCAACATCGGTGGCATTTACCATGCTATTCAAGAAGCACGGAAACGCCGGGCCGCACATGAAGAGAAGGACAGGATAACGGCTGCAGCCAAATAATATGCGGCTGTTTGGACAAAATAAGTGACTTACACGACTAAACGCAAATGAAAGGAGGGCATGAACATGGAATGGCAGATTATACTGGCGATAGTGCTAGCAATACCTCTAATCGTCTTGCCGGCAGCATTTATCTGGTACATGAACGTTAGTGGTCTATATCAGGTAATGCGAGATGCCCGTGAACGGCAGAAGAAGAGAGCTCGCGCATTGAAAGCCGCCGGAGAACCCGTCCGAAGATAAAGAAATTACCGCCATGTGTTAGGGAGAAAAAGCCAGCGTGCAATCGCTAAAAGCAAGAGTTGTAAATGCAGCAGTAGGCAAAGAGAGGGTTTTTGCCCCCTCTTTGCCTTGTTCATATAAGAAGCCATATAATGTATATGGCTATTCATGCTATAACAACAATCAGCACAACTATTAACTTGAAGGTTGGTGCAAAATGGAGACAAAAATAACAGGTGTTAACACTCTAGCACGAGAGATAGCGGCTTTGCCAGGCGGTGAAGGAATCGACCTGTGCATCCAATGCGGTACCTGCTCTGCATCTTGCCCCAACGCCAGCAGAATGGAACATGCGCCCAGAGAGCTTATCGCCTTAGCTCGTGCTGGTATGTATGACGAAATTCTCTCCAGCAACTCCATGTGGTTCTGTCTATCCTGCTATCTTTGTACCGCCCGCTGTCCCAGAGGAATCAAAATAACCGACATGATGCACGCCTTGGAGTGCGTAGCTGCCCGACGGCAATTGAGCAATGCCCGCACACGAACTCCTGCAATGTACAGAAGCTTCAGCGACTTCGTATATAGCATCGGAAGCGTCCCTGAGGTAGGGTTCATGACACGGTTCTATCTCCTGAGCAATCCATTGCGTGCCCTGAAG
>CAZUEB010000078.1:0-4902 GCA_964619115.1 uncultured Dehalococcoidales bacterium | reverse complement strand
TGGACGATTGGAACTGCTGTGGGTCCACACCCTATACTTCTATTGACGAACTGGCTTCATTGTGCTGCTCGGCTCGCAATTTAGCTCTGGCTGAGAAAAGAGGCTTTGATATGGTAACACCATGCAGTGCCTGCTATGTCATCCTGAATAGAACCAACTTATCCCTGAAAGAATACCCGGAACTGAAAGCTAAAGTAGACGAGGCTCTGGCGGCTGGAGGACTGGAATACCATGGAACAGTTAAAGCTCGACATCTCCTCGATGTCCTCGTGAACGATGTGGGCTACGATGAAATCGCATCCAAAGTCGTAAGTAGCCTCGCCGGACTGAAAGTGGCTCCTTACTACGGCTGCCAGATAGTGCGACCCGGACCGGGCTTTGACCACCCCGAATATCCCCAGTCGCTGGACCGCCTTGTGGAAAGTCTGGGGGCAGAAGCTGTGCCATTTCCTCTTAAGGCTCGCTGCTGCGGCGGCTCCTTGATAATATCTGAGGAAGACCTTGCCCTGGGCTTGATTCATAAATTACTTGAAAACGCCTCCAGCAATGGCGCCCAGTGCATTGTCACAGTCTGTCCGCTTTGCCAAACCAATTTGGATGCCTACCAGAGTCGGGTCAACAAGAAGTTTAAAACCAAGTTCAACATTCCTATCTTATTCTTCACCCAACTTATGGGTGTCGCCTTCGGAATTGATGTCAAAAACTTAGGTCTCGAAAAATGCATAATCCCAGCTGAAAAAGTTCTGGCTGGTCATCTTAGAAAATGACAAGGAGGGCTGAATGGAACCAAAAATAGGCGTTTATGTATGCCACTGTGGAGCCAATATAGCCGGTACTGTAGATGTAGAAAAGGTAACTGAGTTTGCCAAAGGTCTGCCTTCGGTCGTCGTAGCCCGTGATTATAAATTTGTCTGCTCGGACCCAGGCCAGGAGCTAATAAAGAGCGACATCAAGGAACTGGGCGTTAACCGTGTCGTCGTAGCCTCATGCTCACCACGGCTGCACGAAACAACCTTCAGGCGCGCTATCGCCAGCGCCGGTCTGAACCCATACTTCTTCGAGATGGCAAACATCCGCGAGCAATGCTCCTGGGTGATAGAAGACAAGGAGGCAGCAACAGAAAAAGCTAAAGCGATGGTGAGCGCCGCCGTCAGGCGTGTCTTCTATCATCAACCGCTGGAAGCCAGGGAGGTCCCGGTCAATCCTAACACTCTGGTTGTTGGTGCCGGCATTGCCGGAATACAGGCAGCCTTGGAGATCGCCGATGCCGGCCAGAAGGTTTACCTGCTGGACCGAGAGCCTTCTATAGGCGGCCACATGGCACAGCTCGACAAGACCTTTCCCACATTAGACTGTTCTGCCTGAATACTCACGCCGAAGATGGCCTCGGCGAGGTCACACGAAAACATCGAACTTATGACTTATAGCGAAGTCATGGAAGTATCAGGCTATGTGGGCAATTTCAAAGTCAAGATAAGAAAGAAGCCGCGCTATGTGGATGCCAGCAAATGCACCGGCTGCGGTACCTGCCAGGATAAATGCCCCGTCAAAGTGGATAATGAGTTCGACGTTGGTGTCGGCAAAAGGAAAGCAATCTACACGCCGTTTCCCCAGGCAGTGCCCAATGTGCCGGTCATTGACCGAGAGCATTGCACCTATTTTCTCAAGGGTAAATGTCGCGCCTGTGAGAAGTTCTGCGAGCCCAAGGCAATCGACTTTGAGCAAACAGAGAATATAATTGAACTGGATATTGGCTGCATCATCATTACCACTGGCTTTGATAACATGGAGCCATACGCAATGCTGCAATTCGGCTATGGAAAATACGATAACGTAATCACCGGTCTCCAATTTGAGAGGATGAGCAATGCCGCAGGCCCCACCGGGGGCAAGATAGTGCTAAAAGACGGCTCGGAGCCACATAGCATAGCCATACTCCACTGCATCGGCAGCCGCGATATAAACTACCACGAGTACTGCTCCAGAGTCTGCTGCATGTATTCGCTCAAGTTCTCTCACCTCCTGAGGGAAAAAATTCCTGATTCAGAAATCTACCAGCTTTATATCGACCTGCGCTGCTTTGGTAAAGGATACGAGGAATTCTATAACCGAATTCAGAAAGAGGGAGTTAACTTCATACGAGGGCGCGCTGCCGAGATTACTGATATAGCTGAGACGCCTGAAGAAAAAGGAAAGCTGGTAGTCCTCTGTGAGGACACTTTAATCAGTCGCCAGAGACGCATCCCTGTTGATATGGTGGTTTTAAGCACCGCCCTGGAGCCGAGAGTTGATGCCGGCGAAGTAGCCAGGCAGTTCTCCATCAGTAGAAGCAAAGATGGGTTCTTCCTGGAAAAGCATCCCAAGCTTGACCCAATAGCTACGACAACAGACGGCGTGTATATTGCTGGCTGTTGCCAGGGACCAAAAGATATTCCTGACACAGTGGCGCAGGCATCGGCAGCCGCAGCCCGAGCCCTCGCCATAATAAGCAAAGGCAAGGTTGAGATAGAAGCAGCTACAGCATTCGTTCAAGAGCAATTTTGCTCCGGATGTAAAACTTGCATCTCACTCTGCCCCTACAACGCAATTTCCTTCGACGACGAGAAAAAGGTCTCTGCCATAAACGAAGCGCTGTGCAAAGGATGTGGTACCTGTGCTGCAGCCTGTCCCAGCGGCGCTATCACCAGTAGACATTTCACCACCGAACAAATTATGGCACAGATAGAAGGAGTGTTGATATGAGTTTCGAACCTAAAATACTAGCCTTCCTATGCAACTGGTGCTGCTACGCCGGGGCTGACCTGGCAGGCACATCCCGGATAAAGTACGCACCTAACGTGCGCGCAATTCGCGTCATGTGCAGCGGACGGGTGGAGCCCACCTTTATCCTCAAAGCCTTTAATCTGGGGGCAGACGGGGTCTTGGTAGGCGGCTGACACCCCGGCGAATGTCATTACCTGGAAGGTAATATAAAAGCAGCCCGCAGGATATCTCTGCTCAAAAAAATGATGTCCCAGCTTGGCATCGAGGACGAACGCCTAAGGCTGGACTGGGTATCGGCATCAGAAGCCGACCGCTTTGCCCAGATTGTCAATGAAATGACAGAGCAACTTAAAAAATTGGGGCCTTACTCGCCAGGAAACGGAGGCAGCAATGTCTAAGCTGAAATTAGCGCTCTACTGGGCAGCGAGTTGCGGCGGCTGTGAAATAGCTCAACTAATGATTGGCGACAAAATCCTCAAGCTCGCCGAGGCGGCTGAAATAGTATTCTGGCCGGTAGCCATAGATGCCAAGTACAAAGACGTTGAAGCCATGCCTGATAAAAGCATAGATGTCTGCCTTTTCAATGGGGCCATCAGAAATTCAGAGCAGGAACATCTGGCAAAGATGCTGCGCGAAAAGTCCAGGGTAATGATTGCCTATGGCGCCTGCGCCTCTGAAGGCGGTATTCCCGGACTTGCTAACCTGTTTAACCGGCAGACGATTTTCGACCGTGTTTACTTAGAAACTCAGTCAACAGATAACAAGGAGAAAATTGTACCCCGGACAAAATACAAGGTTCCGGAAGGTGAGCTCACAATCCCTGAGTTCTACGATACGGTCATGACTCTCGCCCAGACGGTGGATGTGGACTACACCATACCCGGTTGTCCCCCGGAAGCCAGAACAACCTGGCTGGCATTAGAAGCTCTAATCGAAGGCAAACTGCCACCCAGGGGGACTGTTATCACCCACAATGCCAAAGCGGTATGCGATGATTGCCCTCGGAAGAGAGACGTTAAGAAGATAAAGAAATTCTACAGGACATTTGAGATTATTCCTGACCCTGAAATATGTCTGCTGGAGCAGGGACTGCTCTGTGCCGGCATCGCCACCAGAGGCGGCTGTGGGGCTCCCTGCCCGCAGGCTAATATGCCCTGCACCGGCTGCTACGGCCCGGTAGATGGAGTAATCGACCAGGGTGCCCACTTCCTGAGCGGCGTAGCTTCGGTTATTGACTCCAATGACCCATCTGAAATCGACAAAATAATCGCCGGCATCCACGACCCCGTGGGCACCTTCTATCGCTACAGCTTGCCTGATTCGCTACTGAGGAGGGCTAGAATAAAATGAAAAAGATAACCATAGACCCTATCACCAGGCTCGAAGGCCATGGCAAAATAGAGATATTCCTCAACGATGCCGGCGAGGTGGAAAATTCTTACTTCCAGGTCCCGGAACTCAGGGGCTTCGAGAAATTCTCCGAAGGGCGTCTGGCTGAGGATATGCCTCAGATAACGCAACGTATCTGTGGCGTATGCCCCGAAGCGCATCACATGGCAGCCACCAAAGCCCTGGATGCCGTTTTCCACGTTGACCCACCCAGCCCGGCTAAGAAGCTTCGCGAGCTCTTCTACAGCTCCTTCTATGTAACTGACCACACCACGCATTTCTATATTCTGGCTGGTCCCGACTTCGTTATGGGCCCGGAAGCTCCTGTGGCAGAACGCAACATCCTCGGCGTCATCGCCAAGGTGGGGCTGGAGCTTGGCGGAGCCGTAATTAACACCAGGATGAAAAATCACCACATCATCCACATGCTCGGCGGCAGAGCCGTGCATCCTGTCTTCGGCTTGCCCGGCGGCGTCAGCAAGGGGCTAAACGAGGAGGAAAGAAAGGAAGTCGAGCAAATAGCCAGGGACTCTGTGGAATTCGCTAAGCTCTCCCTGAAAGTATTCGATGATATCGTCCTCAAGAATAAAGAGTATCTGGAAATGGTTCTCAGCGATGCCTACACCCACCACACATATTACATGGGCATGGTTGATGAAAAGAACAGGGTCAATTTCTATGATGGCAAGGTCCGGGTCGTTGACCCTGACGGCAAGGAGTTCGTTAAGTATGCGCCTCGGGACTACCTCG
>CAZUEB010000077.1:0-6849 GCA_964619115.1 uncultured Dehalococcoidales bacterium | reverse complement strand
AGTATACATATTATACATTTGATATGAAGTATAAAGACGTCCGCATTATAGACCGGGTTTACAGCGTTGCTTCCTCACACATTTTTAACACGGGTTTAAAGGGCTGGCATATGGATCAGCTCGCAGAAGAATGTGGCCTGACCAAACGTACACTTTACAAAATCGTTCCAAATAAAGAAAAACTGGTTGAGCAAGTTATGCTGAAATTCATCAATTCGGTGCAGGAAAACCTGTCAGCCGTGTTGAGGGAAGGCAAAAATTTCAAACGGTCAATATCAGATATGGCAGATCTTTTCCCGCAACTCGTGAGTGGTACAAATTCAGGGATTATCCAGGAGATATTCCTTGAATATCCCGCCATTGAAGAAAATCTGATAAACCAGCGCAGCAAGATTACCGCCGGTCTTATAGATTTTTTACAAAAGGGCGTGAAGCAGGGGCAACTGCGGAAAGACCTTGAGCCGGCATTTATAATCGAGATGCTGCAGGCTTTTGTTCTGTATTTTATTAAGTCTGATCCAACAGGCGCACAATCCCCGGCCAAGATCAATGCCGCCGTACATTGTTTGCTGTACGGTATATTGCGTGATTAAAACGCCCTGGAAGTTAACCTTTCATAAGGAGAACCTGCTATGAAAAACGTACTTGTGATAATGGGTAGCCCCCGTAAAAACGGGGACAGCTCACACGTTGTCAGCCTGATAGCAGAGAAAGTGAAATCGCTGGGCGAGGTTAACTTCAAATATATTATGCTGAAAGACACCAGGCTGGAATATTGCAGGGGCTGCCTGGCCTGTATGATCAAAGGTGAAGGCTATTGTCCACTTAAAGATGATTCAGTCTCACTGCGCACAGACCTGCTGAACGCTGACGGCGTGATTTTTGCTTCTCCTGTTTATGTTCATCAAATTTCAGCGTTGCTAAAGAACTTTTTTGACAGGTTTGCATTTTTTATGCACCGGCCGGCTTTTCACAGTAAGTGCTCATTAACTGTATGCACGACCGAAATCAGCGGCTTGGCAGAGGCTACGGCTTACTTAAAATGGATTACAAGTTGCTGGGGCTTCTTTAACATTCACAGTTTTGGCATCATTGTTGATGCCTTTAAAGAAGAAGGTCCGTACAGGCGGAAAACCATGTCTGAAATAAACAGAGCGGCGCAGGGCTTCTTCGAGGCTATGCAAACAGGCAAGCGCCCCACTCCATCACTGGATGATATGAAATTTTTCAATGCAATACGCATGAAGATAAAAATACACAAAGACAAGATGCCCCGTGATTATCGTTACTGGGAAGAGATGGGCTGGCTAAATGCCGGCTATTTTTATCCTGCACGGCTTAACCCTCTCTTCGTGATTCTCGGCAAATTACCGGTACGTATAATAATGCTGGTACTGCGCCTTAAGCTGGGCAGTTCACTTTACCGGCGAATGGTTGGGGGCGCCAAAACGCAACATAACAAATAAAAAGCTGCCACCTTCGCTCTATCCCAGGCCAAACCCTGGCTACAGCTGTTGGCAAACATATCTAAAAGTTGCAACTATCAAGCAATTCCCCCCTGTATCGTGGTCGGGCATGGAATATATTCATTTTCCCCACTTAATGGTCTATTTGTTATAATTAGCATATGCGAATTTCACGCAATACGACGCCTGAAAAGGTTAGCTAGCCGATAATACCGGCATTCAGGTACGAGAGGAATGGGGATATGAAAACCGAAGCAATTGCAAAGTCAGCAATTGGCAGTCTGATCATCAAAGCATTGGGTGCTGCAATGGAGAGCCGGTTTCGCTATCGCTTTTTCAGCCCCATCAGTATTCTAAGAGGGGCTGATAATCTGCGTGGGCATATCATTTTGGAAATCGGATGCGGTACCGGATTTTTTACGATACCGGCAGCCCGGTTGATTGGCGATGGGGGGTCCCTGGTTGCTATTGATGTGCTGTCAGCTTCTGTTGAACTTGTATCCAGAAAAATACAAGCTGCTAATTTGAAAAACGTCCGCGTGATGAAAGCCGATGCACTAGCTACCGGCCTGGATGCCGAAAGCTTTGATACCGCGCTATTATTCGGCGTGATACCATCTCCAATGTTGCCTTTGTATCAGCTCGTACCTGAAATGCACCGCGTTCTCAAAGCAGAAGGGACCCTGGCTGTATGGCCCCCAATTCCTGGTTGGTTGCCAAAATCAATCCTTCGATCTGGCTTATTCTTGTATTCAAACAGACGAAACGGTGTATATAACTTCACGCGAACCTGATATTAATGACTGCTTGAGACAGGCTGCGGGACGCCCCTGTTTGAAAGTAATTTGTCATGGAACGACATCCACATTCCCTACATCTCAGTTCTTCGAAAGGCCGCCACATCACAAAAGCCCGGATTGTATAATTCGGAATTTTTTATTCAGCCAATCTTGGCGCCAATAGTAAGCGATGCAGATGGTTCGGGAACTGTCCACACTGGTGTTGATTTTAGCTTCATGGTGGAGCATTGGGGACAGTTCACGAACTCGTGTTTGCAAGTAAGAGACTCATTCCAGCACTCCAACAGTTGCTGCTAAATTTCTCGGTTTCCTCTTCGAGCCTCTAATATACAATAAATTACTGGGCAAAAGCATAAGGTGTTCACATAAATATAGCCGTTTTGGTAAGGTCAGTAATTCCAGCGCGATTCTGCACTTTTTAACAAATTAACTATTGGATTAAGAAAACCCTCTCTAACCAGTGTTCTCACTACTTCATGTTCAGCTATAAACTCAGCAAGTGGAGGGCTAATGCTATAATAGGTGTCCACAAACCATTTACCTGGATCGCTTTGCAGTAATACCTTATCTCGAAAAGCTCGAAGTGTATCCAACTCATTTGCTGTTTCGCTGCCATACGCAGCAGTGGCTATAAAGCATCCTTTGCCTTGTTCTGCAACTCCCTTAACTAAGAAGTTACCTGTCTGTGAATATTTTTTCCCCTGGCATATTACGTCAACTTTAAAATCCACTATAGATTTGTCACCTGCACGGGCTACACGCCCCTCGATTTCAAAAGCACCAAATCCTCCGCTTGGTATGTCAAATAGAACATCTTCAGTAGTGAGAATAACGATTCCTGTCTTTTCATCAGGAACCTTGGTGATAGTAATTTTTGCTTCACTGATGTCGCTCTTGGCTAAAATATCGACTTTGTGTCCAAATTCCTTGAAACTCTCTTCCTCTGCACCTGGTATGAACGAGTCCGAGGGATGCACGAAAAATTCAACTGTACAAGTTCTGTAGTATTTTAATTCAGCTACATCTTCAAACCTTCCCAGCAACTGAGCATTAGCACTTCCCGGCAACGCCAGGGAAAATATAATCATCAGGGTGATTGCAGCCATAATATATCTCATAACCCGTCCCCTCCTGAAGCTAATTTCACTATGACAGCATTAAAACTAATTAAACCGGTACCATACAGACTTGGTTAAACCGATCATACAGACGGCTGACTGAATTTCGAAAAAGGTCCCAAGCTCGTAAAGGCAGGATGCTTCCCTCTGCTTTAACTGTGAATGCAGACCATGCATGAACCGGTTTGGGGGTAATTGCGATAGAAAAGAGAACTATAATTGTTATAAGAATACAGAAATATCTGTAATGGGTCAGTTTGGTTCCCATTCATTCTACCTCCCCGATACAGCACTTAGAAAATTGATAAGACGGTAGTCATTATTTTCAGGTTAACAAATAGTGTATATTTAGTCAATCAGTTGTTTTTCAGTCTGTTATATTTATATATGGATGAGTTTACAGCCCTATGCATGATAACTGATGATAATATTACCATCCTCATAATTGGAAAAATAGCAATAAAAATCGCTTAGCGAAAAATCGAAGCTAATTTGGGGTAACAATATCACGAGAATTAGTGGGGCATTGTGGACAGTTCCCGAACTCGTGTTTGAGAGTAGGAATCTTATACCGTCGCTGCAGCAACTGCTCACAGCATACGGCACGTACCAAAGTACCAGCAAAGAGTAGTGGGATTCTGCTGAGTCCATCTTATTTTTTACCGGATTGCAGGATTCCAAGGGCCGGTGCTGCTAAATGCGGGGTAAGGTCAATAATCCCCAAAATACTCAAAGGGTTATGAGTGATGCTGCGTCGTATATTTCGCCTCTACCAGCATCAATAACAATAACCTGGCCCGTAGATAGATGCTCGGTTGCTCCGATACATGAACTTATACATGGGATACGCATCATCTCCGCCAGTGTTTCGCCCCGATTGCGACCGCGTGAAAAAACAAGTCCTTTAGAGGATTTTACGGCATGTCGGAGATAACTAAATCCTTCTCCTTGTAAAAGAAAGTTCAATAGTTTGTCAGTTTTACCTTCAAATTTTGCGAGAAATGCATCCGTATCTTTTTTAAGAGTAATATAATTCTCATTCTCTGCGGTGGCCGAGCTGGATCTCCATATATCCTTTGCTGCATACCTTGCCTTTCTTGAAGAAAGAAATATTCCGGGCCTGTCTACTACCATAATGCTGCCCTCCTCGAATTTCTCGAGTTCGTCACCTGATTTGGCGACGAAAGCAGGACCCATTACGGTGCCGGAGTATATGCATTTGCCTTTCAGGATCAATGCATCACAGTAACTGTCCTTGATGACCTTGAATAGAACTGGTATGAGTTCATTGAACCAGGCAATAGTAGAATCATAGATGTTTTGGCTGTGTTGAACACTCGATTGAGTCTCAGGCTGCTCTTGTGGGGGTCGAGAATAACACAAAATAGAATTCGTCTTGCTCCGGGCTTCGTGATAACGCATACAAATCATATCTTCTTCCAACAATGTGGATACTAATATCATATCTGCCCACCCAATGAGTTCTGGGTGAGCATGTAGGCAGGTATGTTTATACTCAAATCCCTGAATCCCCGATGACGCCAAAGCAGCCATTATGTCGTTGTTGACTGGCATCCCATCGTTGCGCACTCCTGCCGTTTGTATATTCAGTCCTGAGTTGGAGAGAACCGCATCGGAGGCCTGCAATTTCTTGAAGAGAGCGTGAAAGATGGGCTCTGCACTGCTATTGTCAATGGCATCCAAATAAAGGATGTTCTTTATGGCTTTCATACTACCCGCTCGAGATCATTACTCAGTATCTTACTCGCAATATGGTAGGCGTGTTGTGCAGGATAGATTATCATAAGTATGACATATAGCTGTCAATAATCTATACTAGAATTGTCTAATTTCAAATTTGTTGGACATATTCCATTTGCAGGAGGTGGGTCGTGCAAGAAGAACAGCTAAAGAATCTTTTTAAGCTAATGGAACAGCAACTTCAGATGTTGCAGGCGATAAGTCTTAAGCTTGACAAAGTGGATCAGTCAATTCGTGAATTAATAAGTAATAATATTAAGTATTTATAATTTTGCCCGTTAAACTGAGTAAGAAATGGGAGAACCAGATGATTCGAGAGTTCTTTAAGAAACAGGAAAGCTTCGACCAATGGAAAAAAGATAATGATAAAGGTTATATATTCAATGATTTTGGAGGGGGCAATCCGGAAGATCAGAAACTTCATCTAGTTGATTGCCCTTTTGTTACGCGAATGAATGCGAATGTTAACAAAATATGCAGCGACAATCTCGATGATCTAAGAAATTACTTGGAAAAACATAGAGGGCCATTAGGAGAAGGTTATACTGCGTGCAAGGTCTGCAATCCCTTCTGATGTATAATTCAAAAAGACTTTTGACACACTCCACCAACAGGCGGTCTGTATGAGGTACGAATTTTTTATTCTTGCTGATCTCCCGCCAAAGAAAGATGGCGCACAGTCAATGTTTGGCAAGCCATTGGAGGCAAAACGTCTAGTTAAACTCCGTCAAGCCGCACTCGAAGCCTTTAGAGGCCAGCCACCTTTAAGAAGCAACATAAAACTCAGCATTAAGGTTTATGTCGGACAGGTTAACAATATGAGCACGGGTGATCTGGATAATTTTGTCACTGGAATCTGTGATGGCCTAATGCAGGCCGATATGAGGGCTAAAATGGATTCTATCTGGTCGAAACCAGGAATGGAGGATATTCACCCCAGCAAGACAATCGCTATTGTCGATGATTCTCAGGTCGTGCACATTGAAGCAATAAAGGTGGTAGGGGATAGCCATCAACAGGGATATGAGATTATTCTTGAAGGGGAACAATAATCCAGTTCTTTGTGTACCTCGTTAGTTACTATTATGCAGTAGTTTCGCCTGATTTTAATCCCACAACGCAATGCACTTAAACTCTGGAAATGCCCAGTTACTTGAAAAACACTTGGGGCATCTGGGTGGGGCTTCCACCTTGTAGCTTCCGCCGCAAATGCATAAACCTGCCACTCTCTCAAGTTCCAGGTAGTAATGAACTAAATCCATTGATTGCCAATCTTCAGAAAGATCTTCGATGAGTATCGATTTAGCCTGTCCGCATTTGTCACAATGTAACACATAGCTGACAAATCCCTGTCCCAGCATAACTTCGAACTTATTTCCGCAGTTATCACACGTAGCCACGAAAAGCTCACCCATAATTTTCTTGACCCTCCTCTGATATTTTATTATATTTTGAGGACTCTGATATAGGGTGCTTCTGTTTAACGGGGAAAGGAAACTGGCATTACCCAGATACGAATTAAGACGTGACGAATTGGGTAACAAGTTAGAGGCCAAGTATACTGCACCCCCTTAACACAGGAAATTGAGTAAATATAATAATAGGAACTACCACTTATCTGGGACTCATTTAAATGCTTGGCCAATAGCCAGCAGACGGTTCGGGAACTGTCTTAAATGGGTGCTTTTTTAGGTTCAATGGTGG
>CAZUEB010000076.1:0-6871 GCA_964619115.1 uncultured Dehalococcoidales bacterium | reverse complement strand
GTGCGTGAAGCAGCCAGGCAGGTAGGCATACATGAGGAGTCGCTGCGGCGGCTTCTCAGGCTGGGCAGCCCGCCGGGGGTGAAACTTGGCGGTCAGTGGTTTATACGCAGGGAGCAGTTGACTCTGTTCGCAGCCACGTATGATGCTAAGACTGGTAAGAGAAGGCAGCTCATTTAAGAGCTTGCCAGCTAATATGAGGAGGTTTATGCGAAAAGAAGGAAGCATCGCCACCTTCAGCGTTTTGCTGATTGCAGCTTTGTTAATAAGCTTGATACCTCTGGCTAACATTGAGACGGCGTCAGCCAACCCGGGCAAGATGCTGTGGGATATTGTGGATACGCCGAGTACGGAAAATAACGTTATAGCCAGTCCTTCAGAGGTCAATGTCATCGCCATTGGCTCTGATGACAGTACCTTTTATGCTGTGGATATAACCAATGGCGATGTTCATAAGTCAACAGATGGTGGCGTTAGCTGGACGGTTAATTTAGGTGGCGCTGTAGGTAGTATAGCCACAGCCGGCGCCAATCTGCCGGTGTGGAATCTAGCCGTAGCCCCGGATGATGTGAACTTCCTGGTGGCTGTTACGGATGGTGGCGCGCTTTTCCCTGGGCCGAAAGCGGTATTTGCCTCTGAGAATGGCGGCGCCACCTGG
Source organism: uncultured Dehalococcoidales bacterium (assembly GCA_964619115.1). Classification (GTDB taxonomy): domain Bacteria; phylum Chloroflexota; class Dehalococcoidia; order GIF9; family UBA5629; genus 9FT-COMBO-48-23. Next base: position 6,216 of record CAZUEB010000076.1, on the reverse strand, counting down.
TATAATACCAATTTCCCCGCCATTTTTGCTCTCGAATACATCAGTTGCGTGGACATCTCCGTAACCTACGGCAATAATAGTCACGATGTCGCCATTGGCACCAGGGATGGCGTTCCGGGGGGCAGAGTGTTCGTGGCGAAGATGCCCGGCTTCTCTAACTGGATGGACCAGCTTTTACTGCCGCCAGCGACTGATGTGGTGGCGCTTAAGTTCTCGCCTTCGTACACCAGCGATTCCAGCCTGGTGGTCATAGCGTCGGAGGCATTGGGCACCTTTTTGCGACTTGGTATTCGTGATACCGCAGCCAACACTACTAACTGGACTGGCTGGGCTCCGGTGGAACTGAGGGACACAGGTCCTCTCCCATCGCCAACCAACCTTCAAATCATAACTGCTGACGTTGAGCTGCCGTCTGATTTCTCCGGCACGAACCCTGCTCTCCGTCGTTTTTATGTCAGCACAGATGCTACTGTTGCAGGCGTCCAGTCCGGCGTTTACCGGGTTGATAATATCGTGCCTTATCGGATAAATCCTCCGACGACAGTTCCGACGACTGGCAGGATTTCCAGCATCGCTTATCATGGGACTTATGCCGAAGGCAAGCTTCTGGCGGGTGAGGTTACCGCCAGCCCGGCAACGGGCATGGCATTCGTCTGGAGGACTTCAAACCCTATCGTAGGAACGCCTCAGTGGTATAAGTCAGATGAGCACAAGTCACTGACCGGCGGCTTTGGTTCCGGCTTCGCCAATGCTCAGGTAGACTGGAACTCTGATGGCACCAGGGCTTACTGCGGCACCAGTTCAGCTGATTTTCTAAATGGAGGCGTCAACATGGCTCCTGGTTCTCAGTGTTGGCCAGAGGCTTTGTTAAATAGCGTTGCCCTTGATGAATCCGCCTTCTCGGTCAGCCCGTATGTGCCCGCCTATGAGCAGCTACTCGGTATGTACGATAAGTCCGAGGACCCCCACCTAGGCAACATCTGGAACCAGCTCAGCCTTATAGATACACAGATTTCTTTTCTCTCCGATGTTGCCGTGCTGGAAGCTCCTGAGATTGGCGAAGAAGCCATTAAAGATTATGATATCCTCTATTTAGCCACCATCGATAATACCGGTGGCATGGATAGTATCTGGCGGAGCACCAGCGACCCGCCGGGCAGTACCTGGGAGAGAGTGTTGTGCATTGCTACCGCAAATGATGACATAATCCTCCGCGTTAAACAGACGCCTTATGATGAAGCTGTTAGAAGCGATGTAATTGTCTTTGCCGACCGTGGTACTGACGTGGTCGGCTATTCCAGATATGAAAGCTATGAAGGATATATAGGATATGAGGGTCAGGCATGGGATGTTCGTTCTTTCACTCAGGTAACTGATTTAGCTGTTGCCGGCGATGAGATTATTTATATTCTGGACGGTACGATGGTGTACCGGTATACCAGTTCAGGTACTCAGACAAATTCAGTAGAGACACAGCTCGGCACAGGGCATACCATAGCCGTGCCGCTGAAAAATCCCGGGGAACAAGAGGCAACTGAAGACTGGGTGATAGTGGGTGAGGATGGTCCGCCTGGCGGTCTTTCCAGGGTGGCATGGGCTGATTTCTCTCAGGCTATAGTGGATTTTAAGCCGTCCCCAGACCTGCGGATAGAACTGCCTGTACCGGGGAACGCGCATGTCATTGCCGATGATAAATTTGAGCAGAACAAGATTGTATATGCTGCCACCAATGATATCGCAGGTAACAATGGCAAAATCTACCGTTGGACTATTGATGCAAGCACCGCATGGGATGAGCTGGGGCCACTGAACAGCGCCTTTTATGGATTGGCTCAGAGAAATGATGTCCTGTATGGGGCATGGGGAAGTCGTCAGGTTGCAGGAATTACTTCTGATACTGGCGCCGACCGCACCGTTTATCCCAGAGCCTATGTGCCGCCAGCTACGGAATGGGATTATTTGACTGTGGGGCTTCCTGCCGGGGTAGTTTTCACTCGTGAGCCCAGCTCGCTTAAAATCTCAAGCAATGAGGACAACAGCCTGTGGGCGATTGATAACCGTGCCTACAATTTTGCAAATGGAATAGGTTGCCTGTGGGCATGTGCTGATACTGTAGCTAAGGTAGGTCCATGGACAACCTCGCCGGCGAGCGGTGATTTTATTCCTGTTGACCCGGTTACAGGTAGAGCTATTGAGATAGATTTTAAGTGGCGTCAGCTCAGCTATGCCTCGGCATATGAACTGGAGTTGGCCAAGGACAGCGGTTTCAGCATAGTGGTGTTGCGCAACGAGAATATTGTGCCGGCTAACCAGCTGGCGCCAGAATGCTATTTCCCGGCGGGTGGGCTGGTGCCCACGCTTGCATCAGGCATCGCCGGTTTTGGGAATCTTGAAGCCGGTCACACCTATTACTGGAGGGTCAGAGCCAGGGTTGACGTTGCCGGTGAGGCTGTCCGCAGTCCGTGGTCGGCGACGATGTATTTTACGGTAGGTGCCGGGTTTCCGGTGATGGCGGAGTATCCCACTGTGACATTGTTCAGTCCTCCTTATGGCGCCAGAGGTGTCTCCCGCTCTCCCGCTTTTTCCTGGTCTCCGATGCCCAGGACCAGCAGATATGAATTTGTGCTGGCTAAAGATGCCGCACTACAAGATGTGGTGGTTAAGGTCAACGTGCCGCTGACATCTTATCTGTATGATGGTGAGCTCGATTATGGCACCGGCTATTTCTGGCAGGTTAGAGCGATTGAGCCTATAGTCAGCGACCCAAGCGCCATAGGCAGCTTCACGGTGATAGCTGAAGAAAAGCCTGCGGAAACGACAACGGAGGAGCCAGCGCCGATACCTTTCTGGGTCTGGGGGGTGATTGCATTATATGCTATCCTGGTGGTGGCTATGATTGTGTTTGCCATGGTGAAGCCCAGGTATCTCAGACCGAAGGCTGCTGCCGAAATTAAACTGAAATCTGCCGATAAGCCTGATGTAATTAAGCTGGAATCTGTTGGTGATAAGCCACAGAATCCGATTGCCAGGATTTGGGATGACATGACCACGGGAGTCAGACGGAGGACTGCCCCGGTAGATAAGCTGGACATGATTGGTGACAAGCCTCGTAGTCCAATCGCCAGAATGTGGGATAATGTAAAAATGAAGGTCAGGGGATGGCGCTTTTTGAGGAAGTCCGGGGATGGCAGCTCTCTCGACAAACTGGAATGAACGAGATGCTACTCGTTTGTGTCACAGGCAGTGGCGGCTCTCGAGGGTCGCCACTCGAGTTTCTAGTTGCTGTGCTGGTTGTTACGGGTGGGGGAATCTCTATGGTCTGGAGATATGAAGTAACCCTTGATAGGTAATGCGGGCAAGCGGAAGTTGTTACCGACACCAAGAAACATAACCCCGAATTCATCATCCATGCTCCTTATCACATCTGGAAGAGGATATGTCTGAAGCATCTCGATTCCACGCAGGCGCTTATAACCAGGCAATCCAGGCTCACGACGTACAGCAGAGGCAGTATGGCTAAAATCATGCGCTAAACCAGGGCGGCTAATGAGCTTACCAACATAACTGCAAAGATTCCCACCGAGTGGCTGGACTGAACGTGTTGAAACGTTACAAAGATTGCTGGATTAGAATATAATATCTTTAGAATAAAGAAGGGAGGTTTTGCGATGGCTAAGTTCTTTACTCAAGAATGGGGTGATTTATACAAGGAGGCTATCAATAACAACAAGGCTTACGAGGAGGCGGCAAGGACGTGGGAGGGCGATTTTTACTTCATTATGGAGCCAGGCGGACCGGTTAAAGAGACAATGTACACTTACATAGACCTGTACCATGGCAAATGCCGAAAAATAGAACTTGTAACCGACCCGGGTAAATACAAGCCTGAGTTCACCATGTCAGCTCCATACCCTGTCTGGAAAAGAATAGCCACAAAGGAGCTCGACCCTATAAAGTCCATGATTACCAGGCAGGCTAAGCTTTCGGGCAACATGGCTAAGGTGATGCGCTATGTAAAGGCGGCTAACGAGCTGACCACCAGCACTACACAGGTGTCGACTGAGTGGCTGGACTAAGCCGGGTTAATACTTTACATAATATATACAGGAGGTTAGCATGTGGACTTTTTCATGTCCGTTTATTGCCTATGGAGATAATGCTCTGGAATACATAGCCCAGATTCGGGGTAAAAAAGCTTTCATTGTCACGGATAAGAACATAGTAAAACTCGGCTTAACAAAGCTGGTTACCGACCAGCTGGACGCGATAAACATTAAATGGCAGATTTTTGATGAAGTGGAACCGGAGCCTTCGCTCGACACCGTTAAAAAGGGTGGGGTAGAGGTAGGGAAGTATCAGCCCGACTGGGTCATCGGGATAGGCGGTGGTTCGTGTATGGATGCTGCCAAGGCTATCATTATACTGCTGGTAAGGCCGGACTTAGAGCCAGATTCAATTATTGCCTCCGATACTTATAACTTCAGAGCCAAAGCCAGGCTTATGGCTATTCCCACCACCAGTGGTACCGGCGCTGAAGCTACCTGGGCGATAGTGCTCACCGACACAATCGAAAACCGTAAGCTCGGTCTGGGTACCACCGAGTGTATGCCCGATGTGGCAATTCTTGACCCCATGATGGTTGCCGGCATGCCTCCTCAAATTACAGCCGATACTGGCATGGATGTCATCACGCATGCCATAGAGGGATACGTGTCGACCTGGGGGACCAGTATCACTGAGGGGCCAGGATTGATTGCCACGAGAAAAACTTTTGAGTATCTGCCTAAAGCTTATAAAAATGGGGATGATGTTGAGGCACGTAAGGAGATGCAGAACGCTGCCATGCTCGGTGGCATGTCCTTCGGCAATTCCATGGCTGGATTGGGACATAGCACCGGACATGCCCTGGGAGCGATGTTCCATGTTCCTCACGGGCGCGCTGTGGGACTCTTCCTGCCCTATACCATAGAGTACATTATCAGCGGCTCTGAGGAGACGACAGCCAAGTATGCCGAGATAGCCCGCTTTTGTCATATCGCCTCAGGCTCGGACAAGGAATGTGCTAAAGCTTTAGCCGCTAAAGTCCGTGCACTGGCGAAGGAAATTGGCCAACCGCTGTCTGTCAAGGAATGCGGCATCGATAAGACAAAGTATGATGAATCGATTCCTGGATTGATAGATAGGGCATTAAATGAGGTCATGACGATGACTGTCACCCGGGTTCCCGGCGAGGAAGACCTGGGCAAGATATTCAGGTATGCTTACGAAGGCAAGAGCATCGACTTTTAACTAATATCCGAAGGAGGATATCATGAATGGATACTGGGGTAAGCTCTTAGTAGCAGATCTTAGCAAGGGTACGCTTACCGATGAGCCTCTGAATGAAAAGTACGCCCGCGACTTCCTCGGCAGCACTGGCCTGGCTGCGCGCTACCTGTATGACATGGTAGATGAGAAGACCGACTCACTGGGACCAGATAATCCTCTCATACTCATGTCCGGACTACTCAACGGCACCAGCGGTCCCAGTGTCAGTCGCTGGGGTGGTGCTACCAAATCTCCGTACACAGGGCATTATGGTGATGCCAACGCCGGTTCCTGGTTCGGCGCCGAGCTCAAGAATGCCGGTTACGATGGCATCATACTCAAAGGCAAGTCCACCAAACCTGTGTATATTTACATCAAGGATGGAGTTGCGGAGCTGAAAGATGCCGGCAGCCTTTGGGGCAAGGATACCTACAAGACTCAGGAGGAAATTAAAAAGGAGTGCGGTGACAATCGTGCACAAGTTGCGTGTATCGGTCCAGCATCTGAGAGCCTGGTGCTCTACGGCAATATCGTGTCTGAGTACGGTCACTGCCTGGGTCGGGCTGGGTTGGGCTGTGTTATGGGCTCCAAAAAGGTCAAAGCCATAGCAGTGCGCGGTAAGATGAAGCTGCCCATGCATGATCCGGAAAAGTTCCGCGAAGTGGCACGGCAAGCTATGAATGAGGTGAAGGAAGGCTTTTTCAGCCAGTGGATGCATGAAGGTGGCACAGCATCATGGGTTGATTCTGCTATTGCCTATGGTGATGGCCCAACCAGGTACTATACTGCCCCAACCTTGCCGGAAGCAACAAAAATAAGCGGAGCCGAGCAGTTCGAGAAATTTCAGACTGACAGTACCCCTTGTTTTGGCTGTCCCATACGCTGCCGTAAGATACTCCAGATAAAGGA
>CAZUEB010000075.1:0-7058 GCA_964619115.1 uncultured Dehalococcoidales bacterium | reverse complement strand
GATGTCGCTCGTGCCGGCTTTTGAAGTAGGGGTGTGGAATGCCTGGATTCTCACATTGTATTTTCTTTTACACCCTCTTATTATGATGATAATTGATAAAGCGGTGGGTACCGGGGACATATTTAAAAAAATGGGGACTACTGCTTATAACAAGACTGAGAATATAGTAAATATTTTTCATACTGTTTTATTTTTTGGACTCTTTATATGCTCTATTTTTCTGCCGTTACAATTGGGAACAGCATGGTTTTATGCAGGCCTCGCTCTATGTGTATTAGGGATGGTTATCTGGACGATAGCCATAGTGAATATTGCTGATATCCCGCTTGGCAAGCCGTGGACAAAGAGGCTCTATCGCTATTCAAGACACCCCATGAATCTCGCTGGCTATTTGATACTTATAGGTGCGGGAATAGCTTCAGCCTCATGGGTTTTCTTATTGCTTTCAATTGCATATATAGTTTTGTCAACTATTCTCGCAATTGCGGAAGAGCGTTCCTGTCTTAAAAAATTTGGCACAGCCTATCGTGAATACCTGAATAAGACTCCAAGGTGGATAGGAATACCGAAATCAACTTGAGATAAGTACCCCGGTTAGCATTCCTCGGTTTTGTTGCAATAATCATCTGCAGAGTAGTGCAAGTAGCTCAATCATGTTAGGGGCGATGGTAATCGGCAATGACCGTTCTAGCGTTAGCTTCAGTGACCTGCGCCCAGCAATCATACTACTTACTAAATTGGAGTAACTATTATTGAACAAAGCCTTTAAAGTGTGATACCACCGATTATTTGAAGATAGCGAAGGCTAGGCTAAAAGTTGTGTCTATTGTACACTTAAGTCTATCAAGTTTTGCTTTCATTGCACCTGGTTTTACATGCATTTCCTCAATTAATCTGAGCTTTAGCCACATCAAAGGCTGAATCAAGAGACAGTTAAAAGGTTCGGAAAGGAGTAATAAATGGCGTATGAGAATCTGATATATGAGAAGAAGGATGGGGTGGCGAAGATAACCATAAATCGTCCCGCGGTGATGAATGCTATAACGCCGACACTGTTAGCTGAAATGAAGGCAGCGGTGCTGGAGGCAGGCAAGGGCGATGAAGTGAAGGTGATAGTGCTCACCGGGGCGGGTCGTGCCTTTTCTGCGGGGGTGGACTTAATAGCTTTAGGAGACCGCAAACTTGATAGGGGGAAGGTGGGACCCATACTGGATGACCCTGCCAGGGAGCTTATAGAGACCATACAGGATGTGCCTAAGGTTGTCATCGCCATGGTCAATGGGTTTTGCATAACCGGCGCCATGGAAATCGTGCTGGGCTGCGACCTTATAGTAGCAGCGGAAGAGGCGAAATTCGGGGATACTCACGCCCGCTGGGGGCTGAGACCTACATGGGGCATGAGCCAGCGCTTGCCCCGCGCCGTGGGAATGTTAAAGGCTAAAGAGCTGTCATTCACCGCCGATTTGATTACAGGGAAGGAAGCGCAGGAGCTGGGTCTGGTGAATATGGCAGTACCGGCGGATAAATTAGAAGAGACTGTGCAAGAGCTGGTGAAGAAATTAACAGCTAATAGCATAGCATCCCTGGCGGCTTATAAGTACCTTTACAATCAGGGCATGAAAGATACATTGAAAAAGGGATTAGAGCTTGAAGCCAAGAGCGAGTTTGATATCCAGGATACAGAGGAGAGGCTGGCAAAGTTCAGAAAGAAAGACTAGGCGAGAGCGCAGACCTCGAGATGGGCGGATTGGAGATAGATAGCCGGGGGGCTATCCTTTTCGGTATTGTATGCCGCACCGGTAAAGGTTAAACAGGGCTTTGATTGTGTCCCGGAGCGTGGGGAATACGGGGAAGCGCTCATCTTCGAAAGCCTTTTTTACCATCAGGTGATACATTCTATCCTCTTCATCTTTCGAGTAGGCTTCGAGCGAAATGCATATCATCACGGGTTTGCCGATTTCATCGCGGGCGTATTTGCAACCGTCAATCAACAGTCCAACAAGCTCTTTAAGGTGCCCTTCAAAAGAACTGCCTAACACAAGCCTCAAATAATTAATCTCATCGAAGTGCAGCACAATTGAGTGAATATTGCTATCCCGAGCCAGCACTTTGAGGACGTCGGCAAGATTACCGTATGTACCTGACAAATTGTAGAATATAGGCCAGGCGTCTAAAGGATTACCAATGCTGGTTCCTGCTACCGGCACCATTTTCCTGAGTACAGATGTCGTTTCTTTGTTGAATTGAGGGACTTCCAACCCGGCTTTTACGCAGACATCGGTTTCAATCACGCTAAAGCCGCCGGAGTTGGTGATGATAGTGGTACCTTTTCCTGCAGGAAATGGTGAGTACGTAAGTGCCAGGGAAGCGTTTAGCAATTCGTCGAAGTCCTCTACTTGAATTACACCGGTCTGTTTGAAAATCGAACTCCAGATTGCTGGAGAACCGGCAAGCGAACCGGTATGAGAAGATGCCGCCCGGCTGCCATGCTCGGTTACGCCACCTTTTAAGGCTAAAACGGGCTTTTTGCTCGCAGCTTCGGCTAAAGCTGATTTGAGCCGCTTGCCGTTTCTTGTCCCCTCCATGTATAGAGCTATGATTTTAGTGTCGGGGTCGTCGGCAAGATATTCCAGGAAATCGGGGCAGTCAATGTCTACGGCATTACCGTAGCTGATTACCTTGCTAAATTTTAGATTCCTGATTTTTCCGATATTCAGGAATTCCACGCCAAAGGTGCCGCTTTGAGAAACGACACCGAGCGGGCCCTCTTCAAAAGAGGCGTCGTAAGTGAAACTGAGTCCCGATTTGGAACAGTATATTCCCATGCAGTTGGGACCGATTAGTCTAATTCTGCCTTCGGCAATGGCTTTTATTTCATTCTCTAGTTTTTTCCTTTCTACCAGCCCGGTCTCACTGAAGCCCGCGGTGTAAATGTGGACTGCCTGCACATCTTTTTTGATGCAGTCGGCTAATATCTTAGGAACCTGTGGGGCTGGTGCCGCGATTATAACGTAGTCAATAGTCTCTTTGATGTCCAGTATGCTGGCGTAGCATTTTTTACCGGCAAGCTCAGTGTATTTCGGGTTTACCAGATACAGCTTGTCTTTAATCTTCGGGTCCGTCAAGGAATGTAAAAAGCCATTATCGGTAGATGCGCCTATTAAGGCAACTGCTCGGGGATTGAAGATATATTCAAATTCGATGGCGCCTTGCTTTTTCATCAGTGCCTCCGATCTGCTGGTACTATAAACTTAAAAATTAACTGAACTGTAAGGGTACAGCCAGGAAAAAGCGACATACTATTATAGACCTGTTTTTGAATTCATGCAATTTAAACTGAGACATTCGGCTTGACTCTACGTAGCAGCATTGATAAAATGCGATAGTTAAAGCTGACTAGATTAGTGAGCGGAAACTGTTTGGATATCATCCTGTCGGTGCCAGTTGGCTACTGAGCAAGTTTAACCCAGGGTTAACCTCTCGCTCGCGGTGGCGCGAGTTTTTTGTTTGGTTTAAGATAGAGAGTGGAAAAGGCTATGGAAGAGAAAGAGGCGAGATTGGAAAAGATGCGGCATTCGGCTGCTCATGTTATGGCCGAGGCAGTCCAGTCCCTTTTTCCAGGGGCTAAATTTGGCATTGGCCCATCTGTTGAGGATGGTTTTTACTATGATTTTGAGCTTCCCCGGGCTCTTGCCCCGGAGGACCTGGCGACAATCGAAGCTAAGATGAGGGAAATTATTGCGGCAAATCTTCCTTTCGTTAAAGAGGATGTTAGCAAGGCGAAGGCACGGAAGTTGTTTTCCGAACAGCCTTACAAGTTGGAACTAATTGATGATCTTCCTGACAAGACGGTGTCGGTTTATCGCCAGGGCTCTTTTGTCGATTTGTGCCGTGGTCCTCATGTGAATTCCACAGGCGAGATTAAGGCTTTTAAGCTTACCAGTATTGCCGGGGCATATTGGCGAGGCGACGAAAAGCGCCCCATGTTGCAGAGGATTTACGGAGTTGCTTTTGATACCGAGGCTGAGCTCGAAGATTATCTAACCCGATTAGCTGAGGCTGCCAAGCGAGACCACAGGAAGTTGGGCAAGGAGCTCGACCTGTTTAGCCTTCATGAAGAGGCTGGCGCAGGACTGGTTCACTGGCATCCTAAGGGTGGCCTAGTACGCCAGATTATCGAGGACTTCTGGAGGCAAGAACATAGAAAACGCGGCTATGACATTGTGTTCACACCGCACATCTCAAAAGTAGTCCTCTGGGAGACCAGCGGGCACTGGGACTTCTACCGGGATAGCATGTACTCGCCCATGGATATCGATGAGGTGCAGTATGTCATTAAACCGATGAATTGTATCGGGCATATATTGATGTACAAGACACAATTACGCAGCTACAGGCAACTACCGCTTCGTTATGCTGAGTTGGGTACCGTGTACCGCTATGAGCGGTCTGGGGTATTGCACGGCCTGGCACGGGTGCGCGGCTTTACCCAGGATGATGCCCATATTTTCTGTCGTCCTGACCAGCTTGAGGCTGAAGTAACAGAGGTGGTGCAACTGGCTCGCTTTATGATGACTACATTTGGGTTTGGTGAGTATGAACTTCTTCTGTCTACACGTCCTGAGAAATACGCTGGTACTCTACAGGTATGGGAAGATGCTACGGAAGCGCTGCGAAAGGTTCTGGAGAATCTTGAGTTGAAGTACGCGATAGACCCGGGCGAGGGCGTTTTTTATGGGCCCAAGATTGATGTCAAGCTTAAAGACGCCCTGGGACGGTTATGGCAGGGGCCGACTATTCAGGTTGATTTTAATCTGCCGCAGCGCTTCGATGTTAACTATATCGGTGAGGATGGCATGGAACATCAAGTGGTGATGGTACATCGAACCGTTTTGGGTAGCATGGAGCGCTTTACGGCCTGTCTAATTGAGCATTATGCCGGTGCCTTTCCAGTGTGGCTGTCTCCGGTTCAGGTAGTTATAATTCCCATAGCTGACCGTCATCTTGGCTACGCAAATAAAGTAGCGGATGAACTCAGATTTTGTGACATCCGTGTTCAGGTTGATGACCGCTCGGAGAGAATGAACTTGAAGATAAGAGAGGCGCAACTGGAGAAGATCCCTTATATGTTTATTGTCGGTGATAAGGAGATGGATGCCTCTCAAGTTTCTCTACGCCTGAGGAATGGGGAAGACCTGGGCTTGCTGTCGGTTTCTCAGTTTATGGACAGGGTAAAACCTATTATTGCGACTAAAGCCCCGGATAAACTTTGATTTCCTCTTGTGAATATGATATATTTCTGCCCGATGGTTTACCTCGTGTAAGGAGGTGAGGAAAGACATAGTCAAGGAACTACGCGTTAATCGACAGATTAGAGCTAGGGAGGTTCGGCTTATAGGGGAGACAGGAGCACAGCTTGGGGTATTCCCAATTGAGAAGGCGTTGCAGGTCGCCAGTGAGCGGAGTTTAGACCTCGTTGAGGTAGCGTCAAATTCAGTTCCTCCTGTATGTCGGATTCTTGACTATGGCAGGTTTAGATATGAGCAGACCAAAAAGGAGCGTAAAGCACGAAAGAGTCAGAAAGGCATCGTGCTTAAAGAAATCAGAATCAGACCCAGGATGAAGGAGCATGACCTCGAGACCAAGGTTAAGATAGCGAGGAAATTGCTGGAGGAAGGTGACAAGGTGAAGCTATTTGTGGTTTTTCGAGGGCGCGAGATTACACATCCGGAACTAGGTCTGAATTTATTAAGAAAAGCGGCGGAGGATTTGAAAGACATAGCGGTATTTGATGGTGCGCCATCTTCGGCGGAGCGTTTTATGAGCCTGGTGCTCACGCCGATTTCGACCAAACAGATTAAGAAACCAGCCGTAGAGGAGAAAGTATAAATGCCGAAGCTTAAGACCCATAAAGGAGCTAAGAGCCGACTGCACATCACAGGTAGCGGCAAGATTATGCGCGTTAAAGTCGGCAAGAGCCATCTAAGGCGTAAGAAGCCGACCAGGGCCAAGCGACTTTATGATGAGATGATTCCGGTTCAACCCGCTGATAAGGCCAGGCTAAGGAGATTACTGCCCTACGGCTTGAAATAGATTAGGAGGAAGTGATTGCCACGAGTTAAAGGCGGAATAGTCACTCATCGAAGACATAAAAAGGTACTGAAGTTAACAAAAGGGCATAAGGCTACGAGGCATTCCCTGTTTCGGCGTGCCCAAGAGTCCATGCTTCATGCTCTATCTTATGCCTATCGGCATCGCCGTGAGCGTAAGGGTGATATGAGGCGGTTGTGGATTGTCAGGATAAATGCTGCTGCCCGTGCCGGGGGGCTTTCATATAGTCAATTTATGGATGGGTTAGGAAAAGCCGATGTGGAGATAAACCGCAAGGCATTGGCAGAAATGGCAGTGAACGATCCATCCAGCTTCTCTAAGTTACTGGCGCTAGCTTCGGACAAACTTAAGAGCTAAAGTTCCCCTCATATAGTGCGAATGATGCTAAATCAGGTTGAAGAGCTTGCCTCTAAGGCTTCTGATGAGCTAGGCAAAATCACTGATGTCAACGACCTTGAAGCTTGGAGGGTTCGCTATTTAGGCAGGAAAGGTAGCTTAATTCAGGTTCTGCGCTCGCTGTCAGCTTTGCCGTTGGAAGAGCGGCGCGCAATTGGGGCTCGAGCCAATGAACTTAAGAATACTCTCGAAGCTGCTTTTACTGAGAAGAAGGGCGATTTAGAACAGAGTCTGGCTCTTTCTCAGCCACGTGAAACCTTAGATATAACCTTGCCCGGTCAACAGGTTCCTCTCGGTCGCCTTCATCCGACAACTCAAATGCTTGAAGAGGTTTGTGGTATTTTTGGCAGTATGGGTTTTCAAGTCGTGGAGGGACCGGAGGTAGAATGGGATTATTATAATTTCGAGGCTCTCAACATGCCAGCAGACCACCCAGCGAGGGACATGTTTGCTACATTGTGGGTGGACTTTGAGGCTGAAGCCGGTGGCAGACCTATGCTTTTGAGAACTCATACCTCTCCAGTTCAGATAAGAGTCATGGAGAAATCACG
>CAZUEB010000074.1:2017-7249 GCA_964619115.1 uncultured Dehalococcoidales bacterium | reverse complement strand
TAGCATAGCCATTTACACAGACGTTGCCAGCAAGAGAATACTCTTCGGACAAGACGTAAACGGATCGTATGAGGCTATTTGGGGAGGTAAGCCAAACCAAGCAATCACTTCACTTCAAAAATTGATGGAACTTAAGGCCGACATATTGTGCGAAGGACATTTCGGCATCTACCCGCCAGATGCAGAGGTAAACAAATATATAGACGACTGCCTCCATCAGCTACAACAAAGAACCAGAGGTCTTCACGAGAGATTCCTACAACTTTACCACTCTCGGCTTTATCCTACACTTCTCAGCAGCAACTATAGCACTTATCTGGTTAACGGTAAGGTCTAGATTATCTGTATGGTTTATTACGACATAGTCAAAAAGGGGTAAGCTTTTCATTTCTTCCTGAGCTTTACTTAACCGCAAATCTAGCTCAGCCGAAGACAATCCATAACGCTGTTCCAACCGACTAACCAATTCGCTCATTGATGGTGGCATAAGGAAAATAAAAACAGCATCAGGCAAAACCTGCTTGATGGTAGCTGCTCCCTGAACATCTACTTTTACGATGGTATCCTGCCCCTTTTTCAAGGCTTCCCTCACTTCTTGCTTAGGCACGCCATAGTAGTTACCATAAACTTCTGCCCACTCTAAAAACTGATTCGCTTTAATCATTTGACGGAATTTACCTTCGGACAAGAAATGGTAATCAACGCCGTCATTTTCTCCCTGACGTTTCGGACGAGTAGTCGCAGTCAAAACACGGTGGAAGAGAAAGCCAGCCTTTTTCATCCTGTCCAATGTAGCATCTTTACCAACACCCGAATAGCCAGATATAACGATAAAGAGTGGGTATTTGGATTGAGCCGTGTTTAACTTATCACGAGTCATTCTTATTCCTCATCAGTTCCTAAGTTGAAACCACCATCACGTATTAAATTTAATATCTGGCAAGTTCCTCCAACCCATCCCAGAAACCTGGGTAAGATATTTCGGCTACCTGGAAATTCCGGATTATAGTATTTCCCCTAGCAATCAGCCCGGCAATACCTAGACTCATCGCCAGTCGATGGTCGAAATAGCTTTTGACCTCTGTTCCAAGTAAAGCTCTCCCCCCCTGAATAACCATACCATCGGGTAACTCTTCAATATTAGCACCAAGCCTAGAGAGTTCTCGAACTGTTGTCACAATTCTATCAGATTCTTTAGCCCGCAGTTCACCGGCATCTCTGATTACCGTCTTTCCCTGAACTGCACAGGCTGCCACAGCTAGCAGTGGTATTTCATCAATTAAGCGAGGCATTATATCTCCACCGATTTCAATTGCCCTCAGATGGCTGGACTCCACATACAAGTCCGCAACAGGCTCATTGCCTTCCAATCGTTGTTTCTCTACTCTAATCTTGGCACCCATAGCTAAAAGGACATCGATAATACCGGTACGTGTTGGGTTAACACCGCAATTTACTATTCTAATCTTGGCATTTTGATGAACAGCCCCGGCAACCAACCAGTAGGCCGCTGAACTTATATCACCAGGCACACGAATATCAACTGGGGCTAACGGAGCATCCAATGGTGATAAGAAGACATGGTATTCATCGCCTCCAAGCTTAGCACCCATACGTCTGAGCAGTCGCTCAGTGTGGTCACGAGACGGCTGCAGCTGTTCTACGGTGGTGTTCCCCTGAGCAAAAAGGCCAGCCAGCAAGATTGCAGATTTAATCTGAGCACTGGGCACCGGCAAGGAATAATCCACACCGTTTAGTTTCTTACCCCTGATAACCAAAGGTGCAAAGGAATCATTGCCACGTCCGTAGATTTCAGCGCCCATCAAACGAAGCGGCTCTACCAGACGTTTCATCGGTCGAGAACGAAGAGAAGAATCCCCAGTTAGAATAGAAAGAAAAGGCTGAGATGCAAGTATTCCACTGAGAAGACGCATCGTTGTAGCACTATTTCCAGAATTGAGAATATTCTTAGCTTCGGCCAAGCCCACACCACCGGCTCCATGAATGAGGATAGTTGATGGCTTATCTTTTTGTTTTTCCAGCTTTACTCCAAGTGCCGTCAGGCAGTTTATGGTTGAAGTACAATCCCTGCCTGGCGATAGATTGCTGATTTTACTGTCGCCTAAGGCTAAGCTGTTGAAGATGAGAGCACGGTGTGAAATAGATTTATCACCGGGTACAGCAATCTCTCCGACCAATTGCTTAGGTGATGAGATTATTTTTAGCGGCGTCTTTCCAGCCATTTTTGCCTCGCCTCATTGGCAAGAGTTAGGACCTCCTCTATTTCATCAGTCCCATCAGCTATCAATCCACGTAGTTTTTGCATCTCGTCGATAAACGCATCAATCCAAGAGACAATAGCAGCCTGATTACTAAGGCAAATATGTGCACTGACCTCTGGATTTCCCGAAGCCAGACGAGTAAAATCACGGTAACCACTAGCTGCCAGACGCGACATCTTTTGCCAAGATGGATCTTTGGTAGTTACTGATACCAAAGCCACCGATAGTAGCAATGGCAAATGACTAATGCCCGCTACTAATCTGTCATGCTCTTCAGCTTCAATGATCATGGGAATGGCTCCCAGCTTATTTACCATATTTTTTACAATCCTCATTGCTGCTGGTTTAGTCTGTGGTAACAGCGTCAAACAATAAATGCAATTATTGAACAAGTCATCATTAGCAGCTCTAATGCCTGAAATTTCCTTGCCAGCCATGGGATGTCCACCAACAAAGCTTATCTTTGATGGTAACAATTCTTCCGCCCACTGTATAACCTGCATCTTAGTGCTGGCAGTATCGGTAACAATAGAACCATCTGACAACACAGGGGCTATTTGCTTGAAAATATCTTTTATAGCCAGGACTGGTACAGCAATGATGACAATATCAGCATCCTTGACTGCTTTCCGGAGGTCTAATTCAACCTTATCAACAGCACCCAATTTCAGAGCTAAAGAGCTTGTTTCTCGACGGCGGGCATAACCAATTATTTCAGCATCTCGCCAATTGTCTCGTTTCAAAGACAATCCTATAGAACCGCCAATAAGACCAAGCCCGATAATGGCTATACGCATCGCCCTATTATAACACTGCTCTAATTAACTTGAGAACTCATTTGAGAAAAAAGCCTTGATTTTGGCTCCATCATTAGATATACTCCATTTAGATTGGCTACAGAAATGGATAACTACATGGACTGGGATAATCTACCAATAAAAGCACTTTCTCGAGCACACGGAAACAGGATATGAAGCTAGCTATTACTGGTAAAGGTGGTGTAGGCAAAACTACGCTAACAAGCCTTCTGGCTCGGATATATGCCGCTGAAGGCAATAAGGTTATAGCCATTGATGCCAATCCCGATGCTAATTTAGCTACAGCCTTGGGTATAAGTACCGATGAATCTAGCCGCATAACTCCGATTTCCGAACTACATGAACTGATACAGGAACGCACTGGAGCTAAATCAAGCAGCTTTGGTACATTTTTTAAGCTTAATCCCAAAGTTGACGATATTCCTGAGCGGTTTTCAATCCAAAAAGATGGCATAAAGCTCCTGGTCATGGGAACAGTCAAAAAAGGAGGCAGCGGGTGTCTATGTCCGGAAGGGGCTCTGCTCAAGAGTCTAGTCAGCCATCTTGTTTTAAGTAGGTCCGAAGTGGTTGTTATGGATATGGATGCCGGCGTAGAGAACCTGGGACGCGGAACAGCTAAGGGTGTGGATGCTTTTCTCATAGTAGTTGAACCGGGGCAACGTAGCTTTCAGACAGCTCGAGCCATTCGAGATTTAGCTAGAGACCTGGGTGTAAAAAAATGCTATATTGTCGGTTCGAAAACACATGATGAAACTGAACGTCAATTTATTATTGATAACCTGCCTGATTTCGACGTTCTAGGTTTTATTAATTACCATCCTGAAGTCGCCAAAGCTGACCAGACAGGCAAAGGCGTGTTCGATACAGCTCCAGCAGTAATTACTGACGTCAAGAATATAAAGAAAAAGCTAGAACAAACCATTGCGAGGAGACAAGTTGAACAAAAAGACAATCAGAGACATAGCAGTCGAGAGAAAAAGAGTTCTAGTTAGAGTTGATTTTAATGTACCACTGGATATAAGGACAGGTGTCATTACCGATGATAGCCGTATCCGAGCTGCTATGCCCACCATAAAATACCTGGTTGACCATAAGGCAAAAGTTATACTGTGTTCTCACCTGGGACGTCCAGATGGCAAAGTGGTCGAAGAACTACGAATGTCTCCCATAGCAAAACGGCTCTCCCAATTAACAAAAGTACCAGTGTCAACTGTCTCTGATTGTATAGGTACTGACGTAGAAAAGGCAGTAAGCAAACTCAAGGAAGGCAATGTCCTGCTCCTGGAGAATATACGCTTTCATGCCGGGGAGGAAGCTAATGATTCCTCTTTCGCCCAAGCCTTGGCTGAACTGGCTGATATATATGTAGACGACGCCTTTGGCACTGCCCACCGAGCTCATGCCTCAACAGTAGGAGTAGCTAAGCATCTGCCAGCAGTCGCCGGCTTCCTGATGGAAAAGGAATTGAAGGCTCTCGGCGTTATTCTCACCAATCCTAAACACCCTTTTGCTGCCCTGTTGGGTGGTGCCAAAGTTAGTGATAAAATCGGACTGATTCAAAATATCTTAAACAAAGTTGACCTGCTGCTCATCGGTGGTGGCATGGCAGCTACTTTCTTGAAAGCCTCTGGCTATGAGGTAGGCCTTTCTTTGTTAGAAGCCGATAAGCAAGGTTTAGCCCATGAATTAATGGAAACCACCAGGCAAAACGGGGTATCTTTGTTCCTGCCCAAGGATGTTGTAGTAGCCAATGGCATAAACACAGAGGCGACAGGCGAGGTAGTCCCGGTAGCCAGTATACCAGCAGATAAAAGCATCGTCGATATCGGGCCGAAAACCATTGAGCTTTTCTCTGAGAACATAAAAAATTGCCAAACGGTTTTTTGGAATGGCCCCATGGGGGTTTATGAGATACCACAATTTGCTCGGGGAACTAAGGCCATGGCTGAACTATTAGCCAGCATGAAAGCAACAACTGTTGTCGGCGGTGGCTCAACAGCTGAAATCGTTGAAGAGATGAGCCTGATGCATAAAATGACACATGTTTCGACAGGCGGCGGTGCCAGCTTGAAGTTCTTAGAAGGAAAGATGCTGCCCGGTGTAACCGTGCTGCTGGATAATTAAATATGTTC
>CAZUEB010000074.1:0-1917 GCA_964619115.1 uncultured Dehalococcoidales bacterium | reverse complement strand
ACGCCTTATCTTGACGAATTAGCTAAAAAGGGGATATGCGGACTTATTGATCCGGTAAGCCCGGGTATTACTCCAGGAAGCGGGCCGGGCCACCTGGCACTATTTGGATATGACCCACTCAGATTCACTATCGGTCGAGGAGTCTTAGAAGCACTAGGAATTGGATTCGAACTCAAAAAGAACGACGTTGCTGCTCGAGGTAATTTCTGCACAGTTGATAAAAAAGGGCTTATCACTGACCGTAGAGCTGGCCGTATTACCACAGATAAATGCATCGAACTGTGTACTCTACTAGCCCGCATCCAATTGCAGAGAGTTAAAAGCTTTGTCTTTCCAGTCAAAGAACATCGGTTTTCGTTCGTTCTGCGCGGCAGTGAGTTACATGCCGAACTCAATGACACTGACCCACAAAGGACAGGAGCAGCCCCATATCCAGCTAAGCACACAAAACAAATAGCCAAGTATACGGCTGATATCGTGAATGACTTTATCAGACAAGCGTCGGAAATCTTGGCAGGACATCACCCTGCCAATATGATTCTGCTCCGAGGCTTCTCTAAACTACCTGATATCCCGTCCATGAGTGATATATATAAGCTGATGCCAGCAGCCATAGCCGGCTACCCTATGTATAAGGGACTTGCCAGGCTGGTGGGAATGAAGGTATTCAGCGCCGAAGGTGGCATCCAGGAAGAACTTAAGGTTTTGGCCGATTGCTATAATCAACACGATTTCTTCTATGTTCATGTCAAACATGCAGACAGTGCTGGCGAGGATGGAGATTTCAATAGAAAAGTCAAAGTCATTGAGCAAGTTGATTCGGCTTTGCCTAAATTACTGGATCTAAAACCAGATGTTATCATCGTCACCGGCGACCATTCCACTCCAGCCATGCTGAAAGGGCACAGCTGGCATACAGTACCCCTCTTGCTTTATTCTCAATGGTGCCGGTCCGACAATGCTCAGGAATTCTCTGAATCAGCCTGTATCTCAGGCGGGCTGGGCAGAATTCCTGCCACAGATATCATGCCTCTAGCTATGGCTAACGCTTTAAAACTAACAAAATTTGGAGCTTGATATGCGAAAACCATTAATATCTGGTAACTGGAAAATGAACACCAAACTTGAAGAGGCTGAAGACCTCGTTCGAGCTATGCTGACTCAATTAGATAGTATAGACAATGTGGAAAAGGTGCTGTGCCCGCCATTTATCTCACTAGCTGCCATAAATGAGCTTATCAAAAGCACATCTATTAAGCTCGGCGCTCAAAACATGCATTTTGAGGACAAAGGTGCTTACACTGGCGAAATATCACCTCTTATGCTAATTGGACTATGCGATTTTGTCATCCTCGGCCATTCAGAGCGCAGACAATATTTCGCCGAGACAGACGAGTTAGTCAACAAAAAGGTAAGGAAAGCATTAGAATCTGGACTTAAACCTATTTTGTGTGTCGGAGAGAGCCTGGAAGATAACGAGGCTGGCATGACAGAGCAGAAAATCACCACACAGGTAAACGCAGGTCTGGCAGGGATAAGTCCTACTACCAAACTGGTCATTGCCTATGAACCGATTTGGGCTATCGGCACCGGGAAAGCAGCTACAGGCAAGCAAGCCAATGCTACAATCAGCCTAATTCGCAGCATACTGGCTAACATGTGGAATCAGGAAATAGCTAAAGCAGCGCGCATACTGTACGGTGGTAGCGTAATTGGCAACAATATCGCCGAATTCATCGCCGAACCTGATATCGATGGTGCTCTGGTTGGCGGTGCTAGTCTCAAAGCTGACGATTTCGTAAGTATCGTCAGGCAAACAGCCAAGCTCAAATCAACCCGATGAAGTGCCTTGTTGCTGTTATAGGTCCAACAGCAGTAGGTAAAAGCCAGCTTGCTTTACGCCTAGCTCAAGATTTC
>CAZUEB010000073.1:0-7330 GCA_964619115.1 uncultured Dehalococcoidales bacterium | reverse complement strand
GTATAACGGAGTATTCATTTGTCATTACGAAGAGAAGGAAACTCCTGGTTCACATTGGCAGGGCCAATCTACATGGCAATCTCAGACAACCAGTTATTCACTAAAGAGTCTGGCTCTATTGACTTTCGTCCATTTCATGCTATGATAACAGGCAAAACTGCCCGGAGGAAGTGATGAAAGCAGGAACTACGGCTACAGCACTCGTTCTCCTGTCGCTCGCTGTGTGCCTGATACCGGTGCCAGCCTATGCCGGCTCCCTGACCTTGAACCTGTCTAAAGGAATTGTGGGCACAAACGTGACAATTCCGTATACATCTGGCTACGGTAGCGGCAGTTACCAGCTTTACTGGGGCGAAACTGACCAGCTTATAGGTCAAGGTGAAATCGAGAAGGAGGCCGTCACCTCAATAGCTTTCATTGTTCCAGAAGCCTCCAGAGGCAAGCACAAGGTCACACTGAAGATAGCCGGTGATTTCTTCACTACCGAATTCACCGTCGTTCCATCTATCAGCCTCAGCATTGACGAGGATACCGTAGGCTCAGACCTGACTATCACCGGCAGAGGCTTCAACGCCAACGAGTCAAATATACAGATAGTCTATGACGGCAGCCCGGTGGAAACCGGAATTGTAGCCAGCAACAAAGGAAGCTGGCAAAGCACATTCAAGGTGCCCAAGAGCAGCGGGGGGCAACATGTTATCGATGCTATGGGAACCACACCAGCCTCCGAAGTTGAAGACAAGAATTTCACAGTAATTCCAAGGATAGACGCCACACCATCGTTCGGATGGGTAGGCACGGTGGTGGGTGTATATGGCAGCGGTTTTGCCAGCGGGGAAACCAACATCAAGATAATTTACGATAGTGGAACAGTAAAAACCGATATAGCCGCTGATGGCAGTGGCTCATGGCAATCTAGTTTCTCCATCCCGGCATCAGCTAAAGGCAGTCACGATATAAGAGCTTACGGAGCGATTACCGGAGAAAGTGATCTGGCAGCAACTAGCTTCTCCGTGTCCCCAGGGATAAAAATCGAGCCGGTATCCGGCTATCTCGGCGGCAGCATTCACGTCGGCGATAGTCTCTGGGTCAGCGGCGTTGGGTTCGAAGCCAGCGAAACAGGTATTAGAGTCACCTTTGATGGGGAATTGAGCATCAGCGGCATAATCGCCGATGCCAAGGGCTCGTGGTCAGATAGACTGGATATACCTCCGTGTAGCAGAGGAGAGCACACCATCAAGGCTTCCGGAGACATAACCAGAGCCAGCGATATCGTAGAAGCTATCTTAATTGTCTCACCTAAGGTAGAGCTGAATCCGACTTCAGGAGCTGTAGGCTCTGACATAACCGTTTATGGCAATGGCTTTGCAGCAAACCAGATTATAACTATTAACTACGATGGAGTTAACGTGTCCACCGGCACAGCTACAGACGCCAAGGGTAACTTTACAACCAGCTTCAAAGTTCCAAAAAGTGGGGCTGGCGACCATACTGTAACCATCACTGACGCTACAGCCTCTGTATTCTCCGCGAGTTTGAACGTAGAATCAACGCCACCGCCAATACCAGGCCTCATATCTCCTGAGGCTGGCAGTGAGTTCGGCTTCTCCATCGATAAAACTACTATTACGTTCAATTGGGCAGACGTCGAAGACCCCAGCGGAGTCTATTACATACTCGAAATAAGCCCCAGCGCCAATTTCGCCGGTGCGATAATCCGAAAAGAGGGGATGACCGCGTCTGAGTACACACTGACCGATAGCGAGGGGCTGACAAAGGGAACCTACTATTGGAGAGTCAGAGCTGTAGACGGCGCTGACAATCAGAGCGAATGGACGAACGGGCAACTCTTCAAGATAGCTGGTTTGAACTGGTGGCTTATACTAAGCATAGCCTTAGCTGCCATTGTCGTAATCGTCATCATCTGGCGTTTCGTATCCGTCAGCCGTAAGGGCGACTGGAAATAAAGGCGCGAAACTTGACAATAGGGGACTTATAGCTTAATATGGAAAAAGTTAACCAATACGTTAACGGAAAGTAAGGAGGTATCATGAGACTATTGGTTATCGGACTAGGGCAATGTGGCTCCCGAGTCGCTGACCAGTTTGTTCGTTTAAATAAACGGGCGCAAGCGCAGTGGGGCATCAATATAGTCACAGGAACCTTTGCTGTAAACACAGACCAGACTGACCTCACTGGCTTAACTCACATCGGTTCTGATTTCATGCACCGCATCCTCATCGGTGGGCGCAAGACCTGGGGACACGGTGTGGGCAAGGTAAACGAGATGGGCGCCGAATTAGCCAGGGAAGATGGTGACAAGGTGGTGGATGCAGTGAGAACGGCATCCAATTTCTACCAGACCCACGCCTTCATGCTCATCGCCGGGGCAGCCGGTGGCACAGGCTCCGGTGCCATATCCGTTATCGCTCAAATGCTTAAAGAGCGATATGTAGGCAAGCCGGTCTACGCACTGGTTGTTCTTCCCTTCGAGCATGAAGAGATGGCTGAGTTGAGAAGCGTTTATAATACCGCAACCTGTCTAAAGTCAATACAATCAGTGGCTGACGGCGTATTTCTGGCGGACAACCAACGCTATGTCAGAAAGGACGCCAGCCTGGCAATGAACCTGGATAGAATAAACTCAACGATTGCCGAGCCTTTCTACGATATGATGTGCGCCGGCGAGATAACCAAATTTAAATACGTCGGTGCTAAAGTGCTGGATGCAGGCGATATCATGCAATCAATAGACGGCTGGACAGCCATAGGCGTCGGCAGTTCCCAAATACCACGCGCCTTCCGCTTCCCCTGGGAGCTTAACAAAACCAGCTTCAAGGAGAAAGGCGAGGAATCTTTGAGAGCTATGCAGGCAATGGACGCCGCCTTCAGCGAGCTTTCTGTCGGATGCAGTCCCGAAGATGCCGGCAGAGCCTTATATCTTCTATCAGCCCCAGCCAAGGACATGTCTATGGATATAGCTAAAGGTCTGGGCGACTACCTGAGAGAGCTGGCAGAAAACGCCGTCATCAGAGCCGGCGACTTCCCCAGAGGTGGTACGAGCGTCGATGTCACCGTAATACTTTCTCAGCTAGCCTTCGTTCAGAAAATAAGAGACTACTATGACAGGGCTACGGCATTTGCCCAGACCCAGAAAGAACGGATAAAGGAAACCTCAGGCAGACTCCGTGACATGGAGGAAGCTGCTAAGGGATTGCCTAGCCTGATTTAACCACTTCGAGGCGTAATTTTCGCGAGATAATATGGAGGCGAGGCTTATAAGCCTCGCCTCTTGTTATTCCTCCCTACATACCAGCCATCAACCGGGTGATAGCCCTCTAGCCTTTCGCGGCGCAAATTTATTTGCCGCCTGAACCACCAGAGCCAGGCTCATCA
The DNA here is from genome assembly GCA_964619115.1 of uncultured Dehalococcoidales bacterium. GTDB lineage: Bacteria > Chloroflexota > Dehalococcoidia > GIF9 > UBA5629 > 9FT-COMBO-48-23. The sequence continues at coordinate 3,934 of CAZUEB010000073.1, read as the reverse complement.
GGTAATCATCATGACCGTCGCCGGCTTCGACAAAGAAGTTCAGGGTCTGGTTAGGTCTGTAGATGCTCCTGGCTTTGTCTAGCTCGAACATCAACTCAGTGTAATCCGCAGAGCCGTCCTGCTTATAAAGCTTGAGCCTGCCTGAGTTAATGGCAGCCAGCAAATCGAAGCCCGCTTCCGACTTTGTTTTCTGGGTGAACTTAAAGGGAGTAACTTTGCTACCTAGTGACTTACGCAAAAAGCTGGTGACCGGCTCCCCGATACCCGTGGCATCAGTGACGATTCGGTTGCAGTTCCAGACATTTTTCAGTATATCCACGATTTGAGGATAGAGTTCAGAATGCTTCTTGCCTACCCAGCTATAGTGCTCCACCACATGTATTCCGGGCTCCTTGACCATCATGCCAGCAGCATCAAATATGACCTCGGCAACAGTCATCACGGTGGCATCCCTGCCTGAACGAATTAGAATCTCGTTTTCAAGCTGCTCGGACTCGCCAGCAAAATCTATGCCGGCTACATAGGTCTTGCATTTATCAGGCTGGCTAATCCTGTAATGGTCGCCTCGAAGCTGGGCGATTTGCTGACCGGTAAGAAATCCACCGCCATCTCGAATCGGCAGCAGTGCATATTGAGTTCTGAATAAGGGGTGTCCCTCACCCAGGCGCTCCCGCTCAGACTCAACAAAGGCTTTGTAGCTGGGATTATGCCTGGCTATTTCCTGCCAATCATACCGAAAATGGCGCTTGATGCCATCCTTCTTCTCCAATTCCAGGTTAGTCTGCTTGACCTCTTCAAGCAAGGTAGAATCGTCCCAGGTTGTGCCATAATGCACAGTGGTTGTATTTGAAGCTGACGCCATCGGCCTGAACTCCTTGGTGTATTTGTCCCTGGCTACATCCTGTGACTCGTCTATCTCCAGAAGGATATCAGCAGTATGACCGACAACAGAGCTGGCCCCATCGGCAGACAGGAATATCTGCCTGGCATTGCCCAGCCTGACCATATAGCCAGCCTCGGTGAACCAGATGCCACCGAAGCCGAAATCGTCCAGCCTTTCCTTCAGCCGGCTCATGGAAACAATTGTCTGCGGCTTGAACGTGGGGGAGCACTTGATGGCATTGCCGCCGGCAGCCATGAACATGGTCAGGAGCAAAACTTCAAGGTGGGCAGAAAGCTCATTTTTGCCGCCCTGGCGGGCGATTTCCACGGAGAATGTTAGACCGAGGTTGTTCTGGATACTGTCCAGTACATTTCTGGCTACTTCTAGCTGATACGGTCTGAGCTTCATCTTATCAGTGATTTTATACCCAGCGGAACGGCAATCTCGGTGAGGACTCTGGTGACTGCATCCCTGAGAGATTTCTTCTGCTCCCTGGTGATGCTGTAACGAGTACTGACGAGCCTGGCGATAGCAGTAGCGACTTTCAGATGAAGGTCAAAACTCTCCGGCTTCGCCACCATAAGTTCCCTGAGCTTGACGCGGAGTATAGCAATCTCTTCATCGATGCCTTCTATGCCTCTGGCTTCCTCAAGTTCTATTTTTTCGGCTTCATCAAGTGCCCTGCCGTAGAAGCCCGAATTTTTGCTCTTTTCGGTTTCTTTTCTTCTCATTCTGTTTTGCCCGGATAAGTCCATAGACCAGAACATAGGCAGCCAGGTCATACCTCTGCCTGTCTAACGCCACCTTCAATAATTTTGCCATAATCAGCACTATGTTAGCACTAATGTTCTATTTGAACAAGCCAAATGTGTCGCCTTTTCGCTCAGGTTGCGATGGTGCCGGGCAGGTAGCTTTCGTACAGCTTGCGGGCTTTGGGTTAAATTGGCGTGTATGCTATACTTAGCAACGCTATGAAACACGGGCTTATATTTATGACACTAATTGGCATCATGCTGTCAGTGCTGGCATGTGCTAACCCGGCACAAAAACATCTTGAGCAGGGCGATGTATATTTCAGTGAGGCGCAGTGGGCTGAAGCCATCAGCGAGTATAGCGAGGCGATCGAGCTCAATCCAAATCTAGCTTTAGCTTACAGTAAACGGGGACAGGCTTATGCCGCCGAAGAAGACTGGGACTCATCTCTCAGTGATTTTAACAAGGCGCTGGAGCTAGACCCTGAACTAATGGAGGCATATAATCATCGAGCCTCCATCTACCATGCTCAGCAGCAGTGGGACATGGCTATTGCCGACTTAAACAAGGCTATAGAACTAGCCCCCGAGCTAGCAGTGGCATATAGCAACCGTGGCTGGACTTATGCCAGCAAGGGGCAACCTGAAGAGGCACTTGCTGATTTGAATAAAGCCATTGAGCTAGACCCTGAGCTGGCTGAGGCATACTACAATCGTGGTCTTGTCCACAACAGTCAGGGCAATTGGGACATGGGCATCGCAGACCTGAGCAAGGTAATTGAGTTTGAGCCGAATAATTCCCTGGCATACAACGACCGTGGCTCTGCCTATACCAACACAGGGCAACTAGATGCGGCTATTGCCGACCTAAACAAGGCTATAGAGCTCAATCCTGACTATGCGCTGGTATATTACAACCGCGGCCTGGTCTATAAGGAACAGGGACAATGGGATGGAGCTATCGCTGACCTCAGCAAAGCCTTAGAAATGGAACCTTCTCTGGCTATCGTTAACCGGGAACTCAGCGAATCTTACGCCGAGCGCGGCTATAGCTATCACATCACAGGACAGAAAAGTCAGGCCATTGACGACCTCAACAAAGCCATAGAACTCGACCCGTATATGGCTTTCGCTTATCTCATTCGGGGGACAATTTACAACGCCCAGGGTGAATGGGAATTAGCATTTGCTGATTTAAATAAAGCCATAGAACTCGACCCGAATAACGCTGCGGCATACAGCAACAGAGCCTATACCTATCTCAACAATTTGTATCTTGATAATGCAATCGCTGACTACAGTAAGGCAATCGAGCTTAACCCCGGCTATGCCCTGGCTTATTACAATCGGGGAATCATATACTTTAACACCAGTCGATCTGATTTAGCTATTGCCGACTTAAACAAGGCTATAGAACTATCAGACAACCCAGACCTTGTTACAGCAGCCAGAGAACGCATAGCAGAAATCCAGCGCAGAAAATAAGCTAGAACCTGAATTTTCCTTCGAAAAAGGCAAGCACCTTTTCCGCCAGAACTGCCTCATACCCCAACCAGAAATGGTCAGCTCCAGATACAAGCTCAAGTTGCTTGGGCTCAGCCGCTTCTTGGCCCATCAGCTTTGCCTGGTCAAGCGGCAACACAAAATCATCAGTTCCACAGAGCAGAAGTTTGGGTTTAAGGCAGCCTCTCAATTGAGACAACTGTGATGACCCGGGGGGCATTGAAATGAGCGCCACAGCCCTGACTCTCTCGTCGGCGCAGGCAACAGGCAAAGCCACGGCGGCACCGAAGGAGTAGCCTAACAGCCCCACTTTGTTTCTATCCACAGCAGGCTGGGAAATAAGCCAGCTTACGGCTGCTGTCACATCTTCTTGTTCAGCAATCCCATCACCATAGTTACCCTGGCTGCTACCCACACCTCTGAAATTAAACATAAAAGCAACAATAGACTTCTCAGCCAGAGCCGAACTGACCGCCAGAACAACATTATTATTCATCGAGCCGCCGTAAAGAGGATGAGGATGGCACAGCACTACCGCGGGAAAAATTCCATCGCCGTCGGGGAAATAACAAATGCCCTCAAGCGTAAGCTTATCACAAGCAAAGGATACTGCGTCCTGTCTCAGTCTTTCTTCTCCCGTTTACTTTCCCACCAGGTCTTAAGCCTGGAACGTACGTCCTTCTCATAGCCCTGGTCACTTGGCGAATAGTAGCGCTTCCCCTTAAGCATGTCCGGCAGGTTCTGTTGCTCCACAAAATGCCCCGGGTAATCGTGGGCATATTTATAACCTCTGCCA
>CAZUEB010000072.1:0-7446 GCA_964619115.1 uncultured Dehalococcoidales bacterium | reverse complement strand
GTGCGGCATTTCATACAGTACGCTTGCATCTGTGTACCTCCTTTTATTATTTATGAACGATAGAATATACCTAAAAGTTTATATTGTCAATAGTATTTCTGTGAATTTAAAAGTAATGCTAGCAAATTCGAGGCAAAAGCTCGCCGATGAGCATGTCTACGATGCGGGATGTTCCCAGCCTGGTTCTCATTATCACCTTGCCTTTATGTTCATCGGTGACCTCGCCGATAATTGAGGCTTCGGTACCGTAACGATTGCGTTTCATTATGGCCAGGACTTTCTCAGCATCGCTCGGAGCCACCATAGCTATCAGCTTGCCTTCGTTGGCAACGTAGAGTGGGTCGAAGCCTAGAAGCTCGCAGGCAGCGCGTACCCCGTCATGCGCCGGTATCTTTCCCTCTTCTATTCTTATGCCTACCTTAGATTGGCTGGCAAGTTCGTTAAGTGTGGTGGCTAAGCCGCCTCTAGTCGGGTCGCGCATGCAGTGAATTTGTGATGAGGCTTCCAGCATTTGCGATACCAGCTTGCTCAAGGGGGCACAGTCACTTCGAACGGGGACTGAGAATTTCAGTCCTTCGCGCTGGCTCATCACTGCGATGCCGTGGTCGCCAATTGCGCCGCTAAGTATGATCTTGTCGCCCACTTTGGCGTTGGCTCCTGATATATCTATGCCTTCAGGGACGATGCCTATTCCGGAGGTGTTGATGAACAGCTTATCGGCGCTTTCCCGGTTCACCACCTTGGTATCGCCGGTAATAATCTTCACTCCAGCTTCTTCAGCGGCGGCTTTTATTGATCTAACTACCTTGGCTAGTTTGCTAAGAGTCAAGCCTTCTTCTATTATGAATGATAGGCTTAGGTATAGAGGCGTGGCACCGCTCATGGCTAAATCGTTAATTGTGCCACAGACAGCCAGTCTGCCGATATCGCCGCCGGGGAAGAAGATGGGACTGACCACGTAGCTATCGGTGGTGAAGGCAAGGCGGCCGTTGAAGTCTAAAACCGCCGAATCGTCCAGCTTGGCAAGTAACGGATTAGCCAGAGATGGCAGGAAATTCTTTTCAATCAGCTCATGGCTGAGTCGGCTGCCGCTGCCGTGCGCCAGCAATATGGTTTCGTCATTCATAGTCGGTTCCGTACTGATAATAAGCGGAGCAAGAACCCTCTGAAGATACCATGCAGGGTCCTACCGGGTGCTCCGGCGTGCAGACCTTGCGGAATAACTTGCAGTCGTTGGGAGTCTTGACGCCGCGCAGTATATCGCCGCAGATACAGCCCTTCGCCTCTCGAACCGGTTCCAGGGTTACAGAAAAGGCTTGCTCGGCATCAAAACGCTCAAATTTCCTCCTCAACTTTAACCCGCTGGCTGGAACCACGCCTATGCCCCGCCAATCGGCGCTGCCAATCTCGAAAACGCTTTCCATCAGATCTAATGCTGTTTTGTTGCCTTCAGGACTAACTACTCGGCGATAGGCTATTTCAACCGTCGGCTTGCCGCTTTCGATTTGCTCTACAAGCAAAGCTATGGACTGCAGAATATCCAGTGCTTCGAAGCCTGAGACGACGCAGGCAACGCCGTAGTCGCGGGGGATGAACTCGTAGGGACGGGAGCCGATTATGGCGCTGACGTGCCCGGGACAGACGATGCCGTCCAGCTTAAGCTCACCCAAATCGAGTAGCGCTTTCATTATCGGGGGGCATAGCTTAGAAAGGCAGAGAACATAAAAATTTCTAATTCCTTCGTTTTCAGACTGAAGTATGGAAGCGGCGATAGTTGGCGCTGTGGTCTCAAAGCCGATGCCGATAAAGATGACTGACTGTGTCGGATTGTCTCTGGCGATTTGAAGCGCATCCTGTGTGGAATATACGATGCGGATGTCGGCCTTGCCAGCTCTGGCCTGCTGCAGGCTGGAATAGCTGCCGGGTACTTTCATCATATCGCCGAAGGTAGTTATGATGACGTCAGGCAGATGAGCTAAAGCGATAGCCTTATCTATGTCGGCATTAGCCGTGACGCATACCGGACAGCCAGGGCCCGATAGCATCTCAACGGTTGGAGGCAGGAGCTGGCGGATACCGTTCATCATGATAGAGACAGTATGTCCACCGCAGAACTCCATCAATCTGGTCGGTCTGGTAGATAGCTGCTTTATCTTGGATACCAGCTTTTTGGCCAGCTCAACATCACGGTACTCGTCAATGAACTTCATCCAGGCTTGCCATCTCCTCCAGTATTTTCAAGGTCTCCTGGGCTTCGGCTTCGTTAATGACGTTTATGGCGTAGCCGGTATGGAGTAATACATAGTCACCCACCCTGGCTTCAGGGGTGAGCATGATGCTGACGCGGCGCTTTACACCGCCGATTTCCACCTCGGCTTCGCTGCCTTCTATTGAAACAACTTTTACTGGAACAGCTAGACACATGTTTTTCCTTTCATCTGTAATTGGCGATGATAGCTTGGCCCAGAGAAATGCCACCGTCATTACAGGGCACCTGCTTATGGGTTAGCACAGCAAAGTCTGCAGCCTTAAGTAAAGGCACGGTTTCTCTCAATAGTAAACGATTCTGGAAGACACCGCCGCTCAGGGCTACCTGGTTTATTCCTGTTCTCCCGGCTATCAACTGGCACATCTCGCATATCATTTGAGCTACCGTGTTGTGAAACCTGGCTGATATTGTAGCTTTAGACACGCCTTGGCACAAGTCATCGACTATAGCTGAAAGCAGCTCTTTGAGATGGATGATGTTTGCCCCATCGTCCTCGGTTATAGAATATGGGTAGCCTTTGCTGCCGACTTTGTCGAAAGCATCGTAGGCTGCCATCTCAAGCTCAATAGCCGCCTGACCTTCATAATCTATCTCGCCCCTGATGCTTATCAGGGCTGATACGGCATCGAAGAGGCGTCCCATGCTCGAGCACAATGGTGAGTTGAGGCCGGTCTGAATCTGCCGATTGATAAGCTCGATTTCAACGGCATTGATTTGTTTTAGGAAATCCAGCTTGTGGTTAATATAGCTCTCCCCCAGTAGCTTGAGAAGATAACCTGCGGCGGTGCGGTATGGTTTTTTTATTGCGGCAGTTCCACCGGGCAAAGGCAAGTACTCAAGATGTCCCATTCTCTGGAAACTCTTGTAATCAGATACTATAAATTCGCCTCCCCAGATGCGCCCATCGCTGCCATATCCCGTGCCGTCCAGAGCTACACCGATGACGGGAGAATCAACTGCGTTATCAACCATACAGCTAACGATGTGAGCGTGATGGTGTTGAACGGCAACGAGCTTAAGGGTGCTGGACTGGCTGCCTAGCTCTTGTGCATATTTGGTGGAAAGGTACTCGGGATGCAGGTCGTAAGCAATGGTCTCAGGCTCGATGCGGAAGAGCCTTTTATACAGAGCCAGTGTATTCTCGAAGTGTTCAAGGGTTTCCAGATTCTCCATATCGCCGATATGCTGGCTGATGAAGGCATAGTTGTCTTTGGTTAAACAAAAGGTGTTCTTCTCCTCGGCACCACAGCCGAGCACCTGTTTGACTTTAAAATTCAGGTGAACAGGATAGGGGGCATAACTGCGCGCCCGCCGGGTAAGCTGAGCCATGCCTCGTTCTACGAAGGTCACGCTGTCATCATACCTGGCGTATACGTCGCGGTTGTGAACCAGAAAATAATCGGCGATTCCTGACAGCCTCCGTATGGCTTCATCATTATCTTTTGCAATCGGCTCTTCGCTGATATTGCCGCTGGTCATTACCAGTGGCAGACCTACCCCTCTGAGCAAGAGGTGATGCAATGGGGTGTAGGGTAACATAAGACCGAGGTATTTTAGATTGGGGGCTATTGTCTTAGTTACCGTGGAATCCGGTTTCCATGGCAATAGCACAATAGGGCTCTGCGGCGATTTGAGTAGCTTTTCCTCTACCTCGGATACCAGGCAATGGCTTCTGGCTTCTTCTATGTCTGTCACCATTATGGCCAGGGGCTTAAACTCGCGTCTTTTTCTCTGGCGCAGCACTTTAACAACCTTCTCGTTAGTGGCGTCACAGGCCAGGAGAAATCCGCCCAGACCTTTGATGGCTATGATTTTCCCATCTTTTAGAAGCTGGCTGGTAGCGACAATAACGTCTGGGGTTTCTACATGGTTTCCCCTGGCGTCGAGCAGCTCCAGCCTCGGCCCGCACTCTGGGCAAGCGTTGGGCTGGGCATGGAAACGACGGTCTAGCGGATTATCATACTCTGCTTGGCAATCGGGGCACATTGTGAAAGAGCGCATAGTGGTTTTGGGGCGGTCGTAAGGCACATCCTCTATTATGGTGAAGCGGGGGCCGCAATTGGTGCAGTTAGTGAACGGGTAATGGTAGCGCCTGCCTTCAGGATTGAAGATTTCCCTGAGGCAAGCCTGGCAAGTGGCGATATCAGGGGACACAGGCTGAAACTTTCCTTCTTCAGCGATGCTGTGGCGTATTTCAAAGCTTGTGTATTCTGCCGGAAGATGATAGGTAACGGAGATGCTTTCTATGTGAGCAAGCGGCGGCGCGTTATTTTGGAGCTCAGACAAGAAGTGCTTCAGGTCTTTATCTTCACCTTGGACTTCTATTTTGACGTCCTCGGAGGTGTTGCAAACCCAGCCTTTCAGATTGTATTTGCTAGCTATCTGGTAAACGAAAGGCCTGAAGCCAACTCCTTGGACTACGCCACGAGCGCTGATTCGCGCTAATTCTAATGCGCCAGCTTTAGCCATGAGCAAATGAATTTTACTTCAGATAGGTGACTGGAGCAAATTTGAGCTATTTTTTTCAAATACGGCTACACTTGCTTGACAGCAGTGGTATCCGGTGCTACGATAGCCTCGTTATACGAGGCATAATAGAACTATCATATGGACAACAAGGATACAATGGGCATAGCCATTATAGCTGACAGTATCGCCTGCATACCGAAAAAGCAAGCCGAGAACTACGGGATTAGAATAGTCCCGGTCAACATCCTGTTCAACGGTCAGGTCTATCGAGACTTTATAGACCTGAGTTCGGCTCAGGCATATGAGTTTCTGGAGAAAGCTCCCGAGTTCTGGAAAAGTTCTGCGGCTTCCCCGGATGATTATCTGAGAGCCTACAGGGAACTCAGCAAGCACGCCTGTGGCATTTTGGTGGTTACTATATCTTCAAAGCTGAGCATGTTCTATACCAGCGCCCAGAATGCTAAAGAAATGTTCAAGGGTGAATCGCCTCAAACCGCTATTGAGGTTATAGATAGCGAGACCGCCGCTGCTGCCGAGGGTCTTATTGCGCTGGCGGCAGCCCGGGCTGTTGCCGAGGGCAAACCCTTTGATGAAGTCATCGCTATTGCCAAAAAAGTTAAGGAAAGGGTAAAATTTATCGGTCTTCTGGAAACCATTCGCCATGTCTACAGGACTGGAAGGATACCCAAGGTTGCCTCTGAAATAGGCTCTATGCTCTCTATCAAGCCTGTCCTTACCGGTTCCAGAGGCCGTATTAACTTTGCCGCCGCCGCCAGGACTAAACAAAGTGGAGTTGAAAAAATGCTCCAGATAATGAGAGGTCATGTAGCCGGTTCAGAGCCTGTCCGCGTGGCAGTGATGCACGCCGACGCTCTGGAAGAAGCTGAAAAGCTCAAGAAAAAGGTAGCTGCTGAGTTCAACTGCGTTGAGATTTTCATCACTGACTTCAGCCCTGTCATGGGTTATGCTACCGGGCAGGGGACACTGGCTCTGGCTTACTACAAGGACGAGAGCTTTGATAAATGAGGTCATAGCAGTAGTTCTGGGTTATCTGATAGGCTCCATTCCGTCGGCTTATATCATCGGGCGTCTGGTGGGCAAGATAGATTTGCGCCCGGAGGGCGACGGACGGATAAGCGCAGCGGCTATTCACAGGAAGCTGGGCGTAGTCCCGTTTTTAGTGGTTGTCGTAATGGATGTGGGGGCTGGAGTGCTATCTGTCTTGATTGCCAAAATGATCACCGGTTCTCCGTTAGGCACATTTACCGATTCTCAATTAGTCGTACTGGCTGCCGGCTTTGCTGCGGTGGTTGGCCATAACTGGTCCGTCTTTTTGAAATTCAGAGGTGGATTGGGTGCCACCACAACTTTTGGAGTGCTCGTTACCCTGGCATGGTGGCAGTTTCTGTCAGTGGCAGCAGTCGCCTTTACTATATTCCTCATCATGAAGAGAAGGAGATCAGGGCTGATGACTGCGATTTTGATTGTTGGTTTATCTCTTCTTCTCTTTATCCAGAAAGCACCCCTGATTCTGGTAGTGTATCCTTTAATTCTGATTCTGCTTATGCTTCTGAAGCGTTTTCAGATAAGCAAGACAGGTCCCCGCTGATTCCTGGCAGGGTATTTTATTTAGATGCCAGATATTCAGTTCTAAGTACCGCCGTTATATTATCGTCGTTAGTCTAATAAGCCTGCGTGTAAACTTGCAGAATGTCGTTAGGGTCACTGACAGGACGCCCGTTAAATAGCACGGCTGTATCTGCAATGGCATGAAAGGCGCATATGGCCAAGTTCTCCTCAGGAACGCCCACGTCACGCAGCCTCATGGGATGGCCCACCTTTTTCATTAGCTCTTCCACTGCATCTGCTGCTGCCAGGGCGGCATCACGCTCTGAAATTCCGGTAGTGTTAACACCCAGAGCCTGTGCTACCAGAGCCAGCTTGTCGGTGGCATGGTCGACGTTATATCTCATCACCTTGGGAAGAACTATGCCGCAGGCGGCTCCGTGCGGGACATGGTGCAGTGTTCCTATGGTATGTGCCATGCCGTGCGCCAGGCCAACCTGAGCCATGGTGAATGCCCAGCCCGCCATGGTGGCTGCTAGCTGCAAATTCAGCCGTGCCTTTTCATTCTTGCCATCGGCTACGACGAGCGGTAGATTCTCATTAATCAGGCGTATAGCCTGCAATGCCATACCGTCACATATCTTGTTTGCCATGGTGCTGGTCATAGCCTCAATGGCGTGTGTCATAGCATCCATAGCTGTAGTAACAGTCATGTCTTTGGGCAGGGATATGGTAAGGCGCGGGTCCAGAATAGCCACATTAGGCATGATTCTCGTGTCGATAATGAAGAGCTTGCGTCCGGCACCCTTGCTGGTGAGCACAGCCGCATTGGTAACTTCGCTGCCGGTTCCCGCTGTTGTGGGAACGGCGATATGCGGGGTCTGAGGCTCAGTGAGCACCAGCATGTTCAGATGGTCATTCGCCTTGCCGCCGTTCTTAAGGGTTACGCAGACACCTTTGGCGGTATCGATGACGCTCCCCCCACCCACGCTGACGATACAGTTTGCCTTCAGCTCACGAGCCACCGCAGTAGCGGAATCAACCGCTTCCAAGTCGGGGTCAGATGAGATGTTATCGTAGATGCCAACACAGAAATCCGAAAGGGCGTCTTTAACCAGTCCGGCGAGCCCTGCTTTGTTGAC
>CAZUEB010000071.1:0-7483 GCA_964619115.1 uncultured Dehalococcoidales bacterium | reverse complement strand
CAATCACTTTCTTGATTTCATTGACATCTTTGGGTATTACGTCAACGAAGTCTATCTCCACAGCGCTTACACCAGGCAAACTCTTAATGACGTCCTCCACCTTTGCTTTGAGCCATTCTTGCGTCTCCTGGCTAATGGATGCCGAAGCGAGGCTGATATCGACTTTTCCCCCCGATATGCTGACCTGTTGAACCAGATTAAGCTTTACTACACTACGCATCACCCCGGGGACAAGGACTTCCCCGAGACTTTCCTTCACTTGTTCTTTAGTCGGCATTAATTCCTCCTTAACGTTTTTTAGTGTATGCTTCCCATCTGCTAACTAAGCTTTTCCTCAAGTTCATCTAATGCCATGATTATGGCTTCGTATCCCGCACCCGTGGTAGGTGAGTAGCAGGTGTCGATCAGGGACAGCCGGTCGACTGGAATCTTCTCAGCGATAGCAACTGCAAGCCTATCGATTTTTCCCGCCACCAGCTCTTCACCTATAAGTTGTGCTCCGATCAAGCTCCGGGTTCTGCGGTCGGCGATGAGCTTAATGTGGATTGACTTGCCTCCAAATAGCCGCCGCCGGGTCGAAGTGTTCGTTATGCTGTAGACAACATCGAGTCCCCGCTCTCGGGCATGTGTCTCGGTGAAGCCGACTGTGCCCACCTGATATCCGTAAATTTCTGTAACAAAAGGCATGACTGTGCCGGGATAACGAATTACGTTACCTAGTAAAGAGTTCCTACCTGCCATCCTTCCAGTTCGGGCGGCATTTGTCGCCGTTTGATAGCGCATCTTGGTATCGGTAATCCGCTCCCAGTTCTCCATGCAGTCCCCGATAGCATAGATATCAGGGTCGCTTGTCTGAAGGTACTCATCAACGGCGATGGCTCCGGTCGCTCCTATTCTGATACCTGCTTTTTTTGCCAATTCTACGTTCGGCTCGGTTCCGGTAGCTAGAAACAAAAAGTCTACCTCGATGTCCCTGTCAGACAGAGAGAGCAATTTGCCGTCTTTTTTGGTCGCTACCCTGGTGACCTTGCCTGACAGGACAAGCTCTACACCATTTTCTCTTATTCTATCTTCGACCATTACGCTCATATCCTTATCCAAGTAAGCGCGAAGAATACGGTCGGATCTGCCCACAAGATATATTTGGCGGTAAGACCTTGCTGATAGAATAGCAGCTATCTCAATTGCGATTTGCCCCACACCGATAATTGCCGCGCTTTTGTACTTCGGGATTGCCTCCTCAAAAGTTATAGCTTGTTTCAGTCCGCTATTGAGACTGAACTCATTCCAACCGTCCATTCCTGACACAGGAGGAATAGCTGGGTTAGCGCCCAAGTCTAGAATCGCTTTGTCATAGTCGTAATTTTCTCCACCACCGGTTAAACGTTTTTCCTGTCTGTTTATTTCAGTTACTTCTTTATTGAGATGAACCTCAATGTTCCTCTCCCCGTAGAAATTACCCCTGAAAGCGAAACTGCTTTCCCATGAAGGGAGTATACCATTAAGTACAAATGGTATTTCGCAGGGCAGGTTTCCTATCTCATCCCGATTAGTAAATATATCTATCTGAGCCTGCTTATCCAGGTTTCTAATAACATTGGCGGCGTTGCTAGCTCCGCCGCCGCCACCGACAATACAAATTTTCAATTCACCATCTCTTTCTATTAGTGGTCACATATATTGTCCCCCGTGGCAAGGCTTCCGCTTAAGTAATTCAGGACGGCTTTCTCCGGGTCGGTTTCCATGACGCCGATGATGACTTCGATACGGTTTTCCCGGAACAACGCCTGGGCTCTGGAGCCCATGCCACCGGCTACCACGGCTGATGCCCCCTGCTCTGCTAGCCACGCAGGCAGCAGCCCCGGCTCATGTCCCGGTGAAGCCACAAGTTGTTTCCGAACAATGGTCTTTGTCGCCTCATCGACATCAATCAAAGCAAATTGTTCACAATGTCCGAAATGCGGTGATATCACACCGCCGCTTACTGGTATGGCAAACCTCATTGATACACCTCCATATCTATCTACTTTATCTTAAGCTCATATACGGGTTTCCCCGACTCAAAGCGGATATCGACCGTTACGTTTTTTCCTTCCGCAAGATACCTTTCTGATTCATCACGTAGTTTTTTTGACTCGGGAGACTTTAAGAAGGACACAAGCGCCTCAAATCTATTCTCCAGCTCCTTATTCCCCACTTCGCCTTGCCTCAAGAGTTCAAGAAGACAGTTATTCAACTCCTGCTCAGCAAGGCACTTAATGCACTTGCCCGGGATTTCCCTGGTGGAATACATGGGGTCAAGATTAATAGGTTCCATTGCCCGATTTTACCTCCTTCGGTCTCTGTTGCAGACGTCTCCCGTGGAGCACGGAGGCGTGTCACAGCGCTCGGCTCTGCCGCAGCAAGTAGTACCCGGCACCGGCGCATTCGCCTTCACCACGTAAGACGCAGAAATTAGCCTCTCCATATCCTCACTGCCGCAGTTAGTGCAACGAACTATCCTGTCGGTATCACGGAGTAACACTTCTGATATATTGCCACACTCTTTACATCTAAAATCATATATTGGCACAGCTCTGTTCCTCCTATCATGTCCAGATGAGACAACCTGCCTCATCGGCTCACGCTTCAGGTTGGACTACTAGGTGCACAGCCCCCTTTACCATGTCCCGTCATGAAAGCAGAGATAACCCGCTGCGGTTTTTCGGTGCCACACCTGGGACATCTTATGTTGCTGTCGCTGTCGGCTATATGCCGGCGCAGCTCAAACCTCTGACCACATTTCAGGCATTCATACTCGTAGATTGGCATGTGAAGTAGCTCCTTTACCCTGCCAGTAATTGAGAAATGCTCTGCCAGAGTGATTCTATGCTCTTAGCAACGCCATTTCGGGAATACTCCACCACTGGTATTCCTCTTACGATTGACTCGGTAAACACATTATCGAACGGGATTCTGGCAGCAGTCCCCAGCCCCTGACTCAGACAGTAGTCTTCAATCTTACGTGTGTTATCTTCATTGATGTCGTACTTGTTTATACAAACCAGTGCAGAAACATTGAAGTGACGGCAGACATCGAGTACCCTCTCCAGGTCATGTATACCCGACTGTGTTGGCTCGGTAACTAAAAGTGCCAGATTAGCCCCGGACAGAGATGAGATAACCGGACAGCCGATACCTGGCGGACCATCGCTGATGATATAATTTAAGTTATCATTTTCAGCAATCTGCCTGGCCTGTTGCCTGACCAAGGCCACGAGCTTACCAGAGTTCTCCTGCGCTATTCCCAGTCTGGCATGGACCAGAGGGCCGTATCGCGTATCTGAGATAAACCAGCGTCCTGACATATTCTCCTTCATGGTGATGGCTTCAACAGGACATATGTGAGAGCAGAATCCACACCCCTCACAAGAAACATGGTCAACTCTGAAATCATTAATTGCCCCGAAGTGGCACAAATCCTGACACAGACCGCACTGCGTACACTTGTCCTCATCGATAACGGCAACCTGTCCGCTCCAGAACTCGTGATTCTCGCGTGTAGTCGGCTGTAAGACGAGATGCAGGTCAGCGGCATCTACGTCGCAGTCAGCCAGGACTTTGCTTCGAGCCAGAGCGGCAAATGAGGCAACTATGCTGGTCTTTCCCGTTCCCCCTTTACCGCTCAAGACTACCAGTTCTTTCATGCACTATATCTCCAATCTTCTCAAACAATCTGACAAAATCATTCTTCCACATGGGCATTCCAGCAACCAGGGTGATTCCATTAGAATAGAGACGGGCGATTTCTGTATCCAGGGGAATTGTAAGTAGAATCGGTATGCTTTCCTTCCGGCAATATTCTTCTACCTTACCGTCACCAACCCCGGCGCGGTTAATGACCACGCCGCAGGGCACCTTAAGCTCCCTCACCGTTTCCACGGCTAGAACCAGATCGTTCAGCCCGAATGGAGTCGGCTCGGTTACCAGCAAACAAAAGTCGCTGCCTTTAACTGCTTCTACCACCGGGCAGGATGTCCCTGGAGGCACATCTATAATGACCGTAGCATCATGATTAGCGAGTTCTTTAACCTTCCTGATGACCGGCGGAGCCATAGCCTCACCGATGTTTAGTTTGCCTTGAGCAAAGTCCACACCATCCGAGTACCCCGATTCCACGATACCGATTTCTCTATTCTCCTCGGTGATAGCCTTTTCGGGACAAAGATAGCTGCAGGCACCGCAGCCATGGCATAGTTCCAGGAAAGTCAACACATGCTTAGGGACGACGGCAATAGCATTATAGACACAAATCTCGGCACATTTCCCACAGTAGGTGCATTTTGTGTTATCTACCCTGGGTACAGTTATGCACACAGCCTCTCTATGGGTGATCACAGGCTTTAAGAACAGATGCGCGTTAGGCTCCTCCACATCACAGTCAATCAGCTGTACTCTACCCGTACCCTTCAGTGAAAGCGCAAGGCTGGTGGAGACAAGCGTTTTACCTGTACCACCTTTACCACTGGCTACTGAAACAATCACGCTCTCACCATCTTAGTTCCACATGTAGGACAGTTCATATTGTAGCACGGGACACTTGCCTGATGTAGCAGCCTGGCTCCACAACCAGGGCAGACACACTCGCCGCTGGGTCCGGCTCCGGGGCGGTTACCACCCATCCTGCCGGCGCCTCCGGTTCTTCTGCCTGAACCTCTACCTGTGCCCGGGCCGCTCCCCCAGGGAGGTCCCATTCCATCTCCTCTAGGCATAGTTACACCTCCTAAAAAATTTTTGTTCTCCTACGTGACTACTTTTCGAGTTCCTTGATTCGGCTCTGGATTCCCTCCATTTGCTTTGCCAGCATCTGCAATTGTTCCTTAAGCATCTCAAGCTCCTGTTGTGGGTTTTGAGGTTGGGATACCGAACTCATTGGCGACATTCCGCTGAATCCCATACCACCTCCCCTTCCCATTCCCATTCCCATTCCCCTGCCCATACCACCACCCATGCCCATTCCTCTACCCATGCCACGCCCCATTCCCATACCTCCACCAGAACCAAAACCGCCTCCAGTGCCGAAATGACCAGGAACGTTGGGCTGGGAACTGGACTGGAATTTGCCAGACTTGAAGCTCTCGATAGCCTCCTTGATTTTACCAGAAACTCCAGCCACAACTTGAATTCCGGCAGAAGATAGCACCTCATATGCATTTGGGCCACAATTGCCGGTGAGTACCGCCTTCACCCCCTTGCCAACAATCGCCTGTGCAGCCGAGATTCCAGCTCCGCCAGAAGCGGCGGCACTCGAATTCTCCACAACCTCGAACTGCAGTGTTTCCGTATCGGCAATGATAAAATACTGGCAACGCCCGAAGCGAGGATCCACATCAGCATCCAGTGTGGACCCCGTAGCCGAAATAGCGACTTTCATAACCCCTCCTTACTTTGCTTCCTTGTTTCTTTCGCCAGTTCCTGTATCCTGGCTTCGATCTCTTTGAGTTCAACTCTCATAGTCTCAGCATGTTGCTTCAGAAAGCCGATCTCCTGCTCGCGGCTAACCTGGGGAGCATACGGCATAGCACCCGGAACGAACGACCCCGTTGCATAATAGGGATAACGATAGCTTCCCCATTGAGGGAGACCGTACGCTCGCCGGCTAGCCCCTATTCCCCAGGGGCTGCAAAAGCCTCTGCCACCACCCGTCATCGGCCCCATTCCCATTGGGCCTGTACCATCAAATCCTGGCATGGTTCACCTCCTTAATTTTTTCATTTGGCATTCTCATGCTTATGGAGCGCCGTTACACAGCTCTGGCTTACTAATCACTTTCCAGGTCACGTACTCGGGACTCAATCTGCTCCAACTCGTCCTTTATCGCCTCCGCCTGAACATTCAGGTAATTGAGTTCTTCCTCCTTGCTCATTGGCGCAGCGAAGGGCGTGTAGCTTGGAGCTGATTGTGCTCCGGGTTGGATATATGTGGTTTGTGGATATGGCCAGGCTTGTGGTGCCGCGGCACCTGCAAAAAAGTAGCCGCACCTGGGCAAACCACCTCTACCCCGTCCTATGTAGGGCCAGGGAGGGGAGCTTCCTCGAAAGCCAAAACCCATACCTCTCCCGAAACCCATACCTCTCCCGAAGCCAAACCCTCTACCAAATCCATTAGGCATCTTGTCACCTCCTTATAAAGTTATATTTCCCGATTCTACCACCATGCATACCCGTATGGCGTAAAGCATCGCCAGCCAAACCCGCGACCCCTGCCTCTGCCTCGCCCCCGGCCACCATACCACGGCCACACCGGGTAGGACACTCCAGCGTAGGGATAATAAGAGGCATACGGGTAGCCGTAGGAAGAGACGTAGGCCCAGCCAGCAGGTCCCATTCCAAATGGCATCTCAGTCACCTCCTTTCCAACTTGGCATTTTCGTTGTTTTTTGCCAGCCACCGCTGGCATTCAGGACAATAGCCCACAAGACGCACTTCAGCATCAGTGACTCTAAAGCCCTTTTCTCTGGTAATTCTGGTTTGAAGCCCATCTGAAGAAGGACAGCTAAACTCAAATATGCGACCACAGCCTATACACATAAGATGATGATGCCTGGAGCGAGTAGCAATTTCGTATCTGCGACGCATACCCGAGAATTGATGTTCGGCTAGCAATCCCACATTCCTGAACAACTGCAAATTTCGGTATACCGTTGACAGGCTAATGCCTGGCAATAGTTGGCGAACCCTCTCATATATCTGGTCGGCGTCGAGATGTCCATCAGCTCGCTCAATGATTTTCAAAATCAACTGACGTTGCTTCGTATTGCGTCGGTTCAGCTTTTTATCAATAATACCCTGTACCATTTTAACTTGCTCCGCAGCTATATTACCTGTCTTTAATTGATCCTCCAAACCACTGGCAAATAAATCATGTCTATCTTCATTACCACTGCCTCCTCCCTCTGCGACATCTCCCCCACCCACCTCTTGCATTAGCCAATTCTCGTGGCCACAATGGCATAATGCTCGACGTGTGACAGGTAGGGCACAGCTGGGGTGGAGATTTCACCATAGACTCAAATGAAACGTCCCACTCATGTCCATCATTACATCTGAAGCGACAAAGAGCCATTTCGAAATTACCCCCCTCAACCTTGATTGCCTTGCCGTTGACCAGCGCATCAGCTACCTTTTGTCTTCCTGCTCCCAGTATACGCTGGAAAGTGGGGCGAGAAATGCTCATCTCTTTAGCACACGCCTCTTGCTCCAACCCCTTCAGGTCTTTAAGCCGTATCGCCTCGATTTCCTCGACGGATAGGCATATCTCCTCCAGCATACTCAGTGGTACCGCTGCCGGCTTAAAATGGAACGCCTGGGGCAGTGAAGCCACACGCCGCCATTTGACCGGCCTCCCTACAGGATTTTTGATTGTTTCTGTGTCAGTTGTATTTATTAGCATATGCCCATAATTATTATGACACATCTTCAAGTTTGTGTCAAAAATGAAGCCT
>CAZUEB010000070.1:0-7492 GCA_964619115.1 uncultured Dehalococcoidales bacterium | reverse complement strand
CAATGCTTCTGACTCCTCGGATTTCCGAGTCGGTGAAGATACCTGTTATTACTGCGGGAGGGATAGCTGATGGGAGAAGTCTGGCTGCCGCACTGATTTTAGGTGCAGAAGGCGTGATGATGGCTTCACGTTTTATCGCCACGAAAGAATGTCAGGCACATGTCAAAATAAAAGAGGAGATCGTTCGGCGTCAGGAGAATGATACTACACTTATATGCAGGACAATCGATTTGCAGATGCGGGCTTTGAAAAATGAATTAGTCAGCAAAGTGCTTGAAGTGGAGGGACGGCGTGGTGGGCTAGAGGAAATAATACCACTTATATCGGGCAGGCGTTCTGAGGGAGCTTGGGAAAGTGGTGACGTAGATGGTGCTCCGTTTGCCGTTGGTCAGTCTATAGGCCTTATTAAGGAAATCGTCAGTTGCCAGGAACTCTTGGATAAAATGGTGCGGGACGCTGAGGAAATTCTTGCCAATACCAAGCGGCGACTCCGAATTGCTACCTCTTAAGAAATGCCAAGCCTGTGCCATCTTATCCAGTGTGGCGAAACCCTAGCCCTCGTTGAGTTGATGAACCTTTTTTCTTGCTGCCTCTATTGTTTCTTCAGCTTCGGCTATTATTCGTTCGATTAGCTCTTTGACACTGGGCAAGTCATTGATACCACCAATACATTGGCCGGCGTATAACATGCCTCTCTCTATATCACCATCGTAGATAGCCTTCTCTGCAAGTATGGCTCCAGTTGCCTGCCTAGCTTGCGCAAAAAGATTTTTTGATTCACCTTCTTCGTCAGACTTCATCATGCTGAAGCTGAGTCCGATAAATCTGGCCATAGAGAGCTTTAGCTGTTTCTTGATTTCCCATGCGCTTTTAATGGCACTTAAAAGTGGAAACCCGCCTTTCATCATTTCTATTGCTGCTTTGTTCTTGAGCACTCTGCCATCCATGCCGTCGAAAACATCGCTGTAAAGGGTGTCTTCCTCACTGGCTTTTTGGCAAAGCTCCTTGAAATTTTGGTGGAGAACACTCTCCTTGGTTAGACCAAATCTAGTACCCATAGATATTCCACTTGCCCCGAGAGTTAATGCTGCAGCCAGTCCTCTGCCATCGTAAAAGCCACCTGCTGCTATTACAGGTATCTTTACTTGATTGGCGACAATAGGTATCAAAACCATAGAAGTTCCAGTAGCGCCATGTGCTGCTGCCTCAAATCCGGTGATAGTGATAGCGTCACAACCCAGTTGCTCCGCACGGATAGCATGCTTTGATAAAGCTGTGGTGCCTATCACCTTACCCCCATAGGCATGAATCTGATCAATGAACCAAGGCTTGCCCAGAGTATAATTAAACACAGGGACTCTCTCCTCTATTGCGACTTCAACGCCTTCTTTGGCTCCAGGCCCCATTAATATTTGGTTTATGCCGAATGGCTTATCAGTGAGTTCCCTAATCCTCCTGATGTTCTTGCGCATCTCCTCTTTATCTGCACCAAATCTGGCTGTAGCAAGGATGCCGAGTCCGCCGGCATTGCATACTGCAGCTACGATGTTTGGTTCAGTTATCCAGTTTGCCCCTGCTAGCATGATGGGATGTTTTATTCCAAATAACTCGGTCATGGGTGTCTTTATCATAGTGTCTTCTCCTTACTGTTGTTTGTTTTACTAGAGTCTTGAGCCTTTGAAGCTTATTAGTTGCTGATTTTGGCTCATTTGCTTTGTATGTTAGAATTAGCTTGAATTCAAGAGTAATAATTATGACAGAATTTGACCCTATTGTCAATGTCGCCATTGTCTTAACAGCGGCTTTGGTCGGTGGCATGGTGGCCCATCGTCTGAGGCAGCCGATGATTCTAGGCTATTTATTGGTAGGTGTTGCTGTTGGTCCTTATGGTTTTGGCTTGGTTGGCGACATTCAGTTGATTGAGAACTTGGCTACCATAGGCGTGGCTTTGTTGATGTTTACTGTGGGATTGGAGATATCTTATAGCCAGTTGAGACAAACAGGCAAGGTAGGAATTTGGGGTGGCGTAGCTCAGATTTTAGCTACCTTTGCTCTAGGATTGGTGGCTGGTAAATTTCTACTCCGCTGGCCTTTAGGTGAGGCTGCTTTTTTTGGTCTTCTTATTTCTTTGAGTAGTACCATGGTTGGCCTGAAAATGCTTATGGAGCGAGGCGAACTAGATTCAATGCATGGCCGCATCATGATAGCCATTCTCATAGTCCAAGATTTGAGTGTCGTGTTAATGATGGTCGGAGTGCCTGTTTTTGGTGCATCAGTGGAGCGTTTATTGCCCACATTTGCTGTCGCTATGAGTAAAGCAGTTTTTTTCTTAGGGATAGCTGTTGTTTTAGGACTTTGGGTGCTCCCTTGGTTATTAGGCAGGGTGGCAGGAGTAAGGTCTCGCGAGCTTTTCTTGCTCACCGTTCTTATATTGTGTTTCGGTGCTGCTTTCGGCACCTATATTTTTGGGTTGTCCATTGCCTTCGGCGCATTCGTTGTTGGATTATTGCTCAGAGAGTCCATATTTGCTCATCAAGCTTTAGCTGAGATTACTCCCTTACGAGATGTGTTCGCTACCCTATTCTTTGTGTCGCTGGGTATGCTTTTAAGTCCTAAGTTTGTGATAGAAAATTGGCCTATGGTAATTCTAGCAGTGGTTGTTATTATCGCTATTAAATTTGGGGTTTGTTTTGGTATTGCTAGACTATTCGGCTATGGTGGTCGGACTGCTTTATTCGTTGGCGCCGGTCTTGCTCAAATTGGTGAGTTCAGTTTTATTTTAGCTCAAGCGGGGATGGACTCCGGTGTAATCCCCGGCCATTCCTATTCGTTGATTATAGCCAGCACTGTTATTACTATGTTGCTGACCCCTCTTCTGATGGTTCTGGCCTCGGCGGTCTATCCTAGATTTGCTAGAGCTCCGACGAAAGGAAAAATAGTAGTGGGAGATATCTCTCTTTTGCCTGAGGATGAATCACGTCATCCCGTAACTGAGATAGTACTCTGTGGTTATGGCCGAGTGGGACGCAATATTGCTAAAAATTTGTATGACCTTGGTATTCCCTATCTGGTGATTGAAATAGACCCCGAACTTGTTTACACGCTACATAGGAAAGGCGAAAACTGCATATATGGAGATGCTAGCAATGCTCACGTCCTCTCCTTAGCCGGGCTGGATAAAGCCAGGGTCATGATTGTTACGTATCCTGACCCTCTGTCTGTAGTGACTACGGTGAAGAATGCTTTGAGGATTAATGCCAGACTTAAGATTGTTGCTCGTGTACACAGGAAGAGGGAGTTGGAAATTCTCGAGAAGTTGGGGGTTTCGGAATTGATAAGTCCGGAGTACGAAGCCAGTTTTGAATTTTTGCGTCGCACTCTGGCACATATGGGGTGGAATGGAGGCAAAATTCAAAAAACGATAAATAGATTCAGGCGTGATGAAGAAATTGCTGAGTTAGGTGGTGGTGATGAGGAAAGACTGTGATACCTGACTGTTTTCTGGGTGATGTGCGAGAAGTTTGATGGTGCCTCTATCTATTTGATTCTGCTCTTTCTAGCGGACCGCGCTGTCATTTTGCCTGGCTGACAACATTCTTCTATAGCTCGCAATTGCTGGACTGTGCCAAAAGCGGTCAAACTGCTTGTTTTTTCAACGGTTCTGCTTGGGCCTGGGTTAGGAACCAGTATTCCGTCCTTCTTTTTCAGAGCTAGAATTCTTACTCCTGGGAAGCGCTCTTCTGCCTCTTTTATTGTAGAGCCGATTAATGGTGATTCTTCTCCTATCTCTATCTCTTCTACCAGTAGCTCTTGTCCTCTGCCGAGTAAGACTGTCTCAACAAACTCAACGGTCGTGGGGCGTAGGGCTAGCATTGCCATTCGCTCACCGCCGCTGATTTCAGGGGCTATGACCCGGTGAGCACCGGCTAGTTCTATTTTTTTCTGTGCCTCTATATTGCTAGCCCTTGCAATTATAGGCAGTGTGGGATTCAACTGACGGGCGGCTAAGGTAGTATAAGTGTTATCAGCATCGTCACCTAATGCTGCTATCAGTGCCCTGGCTCTATCGATTCTCGCTCCTTTTAGCACTTCATTCTTGGTAGCGTCGTCCTGGATAGTCAAATGGCCAGCCTTTACGGCTTTATCAGCACGTTCACTGTTTCGTTCGATGGCTACAAATGGAGCCCCCTCTTGCTTCAGTGTATTGGCAATTGCTTCTCCTACCCTGCCATAACCGCATAGGATGAAATGGGTATTTAGTCGCTTTATTTTTGCTTCCATGTGTTGCCTCCCTATTCTGATTCCGAGTTCTCCCTCGAGCATGTATTGTACTAGGGCGGTCAGGATATAAAAGGCAGTTCCTACGCCGCCTAGAATCAGGATAATGCTGAAGATTCGTCCGGATGTTGATAGTGGGTGTACTTCAGTATAACCCACAGTGGTTATGGTGGTTATGGTCATATACAGGGAATCGAGGAAGGACCAACCTTCGATAATCCTGTAACCCATAGTGCCGCCGATTATGACAATGAGCAGCAGTCCTAATCCTTTGAGCAGGTTCTGTAGCGGATTTGATAATTTCATCTTAGGGCGTGTATCAAGATTGATTTACAATACTTTTATTGTATAGAATCTAGCATAACTTCTATTGCTTCTGGGCTTTGAAATACTTCATCTCTTATTGCCACGATAATGCCGTTGCCATCAATTAAAAAAGTTGTAGGAGCACCTCGCTCGTAAGCTGTGCATACCCTGCCATCCGTGTCAAGCAGCATGTGGAAGGTAAGCCCCAGGCTATCAATTGTACTTTGCACAGTCTGGGTGCTTTCACCACAATTTACTGCAATTATGACCAGCTCCTCGTTTGCCTGTTCATCGAATACTGTCTGGAGGTAAGGCATTTCATCTACACAGGCAGGACACGAGCTTACCCAGAAGTTCAATAAGACGGTTTTGCCTCGGAATTCGCTTAAAGTAGTGCTTTTGCCGTTAATTGTTTGCAGGGTGAAACCGGGTGCGAGATTGCCGATTTCAGGGCCAGTCTCAGTTTTGGGAGTGAGGGTGAGGGATGGGAACACGCTTTTGAATGCATCTTCTATCTCCTCTTGGCTCCGGAAAGCTCCAATTTTGTACGCTTTCAGGATACCCTGGGCGTCAATGAAAAAAGTCACCGGTACTCCCGGGATTCCATAGTATTGGGCTACTCTCCCTGTTGTGTCGAGTAATACCGGGTAGCTTATTCCAAGGCTGGTGACGTAGTTCTGAACAGATGAAATGCTATCTTGTGCATTGATAGTCAGCACTGCTATCTTATCGCTTGACCATTCATCATAAAACGCCTGTGTGTAAGGTATTTGAAATTGGCAAGCGGCACAATTAATCTTCCAGAAGACGAGCATTACAGGCTTGCCGCTAAAATCGCTCAGGCTTACTTTTTCACCATTTATGTTTTGCAAAGCGAAGTCCGGGGCATAAATGACTTCTTCAGGTTTGGCGCATGCAACGGTCGAACTTATCAAAACAAGAGCCAGTCCCATGGCTAGAATTAAGTACCGTTTATGTCCTTTCATAGTCCCCTCTTGGATTTTACGTATTTTATATGACTGACTGTAGCCATTGCAATTATGGAGAGCGCATAATTTGTTCGGAATCCTCTGGGTAACATGGTGGTAAAAGAGGATGTTCTTGTGGTGTGCTTGCGGTCTCTTTGCAAGCCTTTTCGAATTATCTTTTCCGGTTTGTCGGCAATGTGTCTGATATATCGATAATTTCAAGGTTTTATAATGCCGCTACCTGACATATGTATTAACCTGAAGTCCTATCTTTATGCTCTTATCAAGGAAAACATTTTTCTAAAGTAGGGACTGGTCAGGAGTTCATAAATTCGGGAAGGTTGCAGGGGGTCATTTCATGGAGTTAAGTATACTTTCTACTTGTTCTACGCTTTTCAGGGTAGCGGGGTAGCATTTTATATCCCTTATAACGCCCTGTGTATCGATGAAGAAGGTGGCAGGGCTGCGAAGGACGTTATATTTTGCAGCGACCTCTCCTGTCTCGTCAAGTAGGATGGGTAAAGTCAAACCTTTGACATTAGCAACGCTCTGTGTAATCGATGGCGTCTGTTTCCAGCTTATAGCAAATATTGCCAGATTATCATCTGGCAATTTGTCATAAACTCCCTGGATAACTGATAGCTCGTTTCTGCTTTGCTGGATATCCTGCCAGAAGTTGATCATCACTATTTTGCCTCGGAAATCGTTTAGCCTTACCTCTTTGTCGTCCATAGTCGGCAAGGTGAAATCAGGAGCTAATTTGCCCACCTCGGGACCAATCTCAGCGGCGACTGACACAGTGCCACGGGTGGTGAAAGTCTGGTCTTGAGATGCTACTTCTTCTCCGCTAGCATCTTTCGCTTTGACCTTGAAATGATAGGTGGTAGTGGGCACTAGTCCTGTTAATGTGATGTTATGACTGGTGGTCAGGCTCTCGTCGAGTGGCGTGGTTGAGCCGTAGACGGTTGTTGTGCCGTATTCCACCTGGCTGGTGGCAGGTTTGTCGGTCACCCAGCTTATTGTAGCACCCAGGTCGGTGGTGTTGGATACTTGGATGCCTGATATGGTCAGCGCGGCTACAGCAGCTTCGGCTAACGTGGTGAAGTCTATCTCGTCGATGGCTTGGTTCCCCTTAGCGTCGGTTGATGTTGCAGTGAGATGATAGTTCGTATTTGGCTTGAGGTCGCTTATACTTACGGAGTGGTTGGTAACCAGATTTTCGTCGAGCTCTGTCCAGGTGCAACCCCCGTTTGGTTCACATATCATTACCTGGCTGGTAGATGGCTCATCTGTTTGCCAGGTAATAACAGCGCCTGTCTGGATAATGCTTGAGACATTGACTTCTGAGATTATGGGAGATGTGGTGTCTTTGGAGCCTATAGGCAACCACTGTGGCAAATCAATTCCGCTGATGAATTCCTGAGCTTTGTTAAGTGGGGCTTCGAGCCAACCAGCCTTGAAGGCAGCGAAGCTCGGAAGGACGATAACGGCGATGATGAGGATAACAACTAGAACAGTAGGGAACCGCCTTACTCTTATTGGGCCGGTGTCCACAAACGTTTTCTTAGTGCTTACTGGTGGTTGTTGAGCTCTGGCGTAAGGCATGGCTCCAAGTGAACCAGAAGCTTCCGGTGTTTGGTAACCTGCCCCATATTGCTGGGGTGGTATGGGTTGCGGGATTGGTGTTCCTGATGCGGCGCCCGTAGTTGGGGGTGATGGAGTCTGAGGGTATGACGGTGGTTGCCCGGGCTGCGGTCCCAGTATGCCACCTTGTGAGACGGGGAATGACCTGGGTGGTGTAGGCGGAGTCGGCTGTTGCTCTGCTGCGCTGGGCACTGCTGGACCAACTGCAAAGCCACAGTTGGGACAAAATACTGCTCTTGGTGGAACAGGTCCGTGGCAACCGGGACATATTCTGGCGGTGCAGTGCACACAGAACC
>CAZUEB010000069.1:0-7584 GCA_964619115.1 uncultured Dehalococcoidales bacterium | reverse complement strand
CGAAACCAATATAGGCAGGAAAGGCTTTTTGAGCTACCTTAAGGCTCTGGCAGGCGGTAACATGGTGAAGCTATTGCCGCAACATCCAAATCTTCTAAGGGCACCAGAGCACCGATGGAGACGCCTTCGTTGGTGAGTGTAATCTCAAGCTTAAGAGCATCATAGACCCGGCGAAGGGCATCGCCGTCACCAATGACAAGGCGCTCATGAATCTGGTCGGCAATTCGCTCAATAGCTTCCATGTCTTTTACACCCTCGACACAGGTGCTATAGGCTTTCTCTGCTTCTGCTTTCTCCAACCGTAGTTTCTCCAGCTCGGACTTGACTCCATCTCGCTCTTTCTGATAGTCTTCATCTGTCCAGTCGCCCCAGGCATGTTGCCGCTTGAGATTTTTAAGATAGGTCTTCTTGCGATCGATTTGCGCCCCCAAGAAAGCCAAGCGACTCTTAACTTCCACAGTATCATCTGGCCTATGCTTGTCCAAGTAAGTTCTTAGCCAAGCCGAATCGGTAAATAGCGGCAGAATCTTCGTCTTGACCAAGGACTCCAAGTAAACCTTCTCCACGTGGCGACCGCAGCGATAACACTTATATCGTAGATATAGATGGTCTCCTACAATATTCCTCCTTCCCCATACTCTAGCCCCACATTCACAGTCAATGTGTCCCGATAATTCGTATTGCTCATGTGCGTTGCGCCGTGCTTTTTCCTTGTTAATAGCAATAAGCCTGTCGATCTCATCACCCTCTTCCTCGGTGAAGATAGCCGGGCTGGCTTCGGGCCGCAGTGTAATTCCGGCCCAGCTTGCCTTCCCTCTAAGCCCCTTGTTTTTGAGGATTCCGAATATGACCTGCCTTGTCCAACGCTTACCCCTAGCAGGAGGTATCCCAGACTGATTCATTAACTTTGCTATCTCGTTCCCCTTCATTCCTTGCTTCAGCCACTCGTACCATTGCTGGCACCATTGAGCTCTCTCAGGGATAATCTGTCTGAAAGCACCACCCTTCTTTTTTCGGCTGGGGATGTATTCGTATGGCCACAAACCACCATCCCAAGAGGGAAAGCGGCCATCATCCATAGCCCGTCGTATTTTGCCCTGACGAAGGTTATTTACAATCGTATCACCATCAGCTTCAGCTTTGTAGGCATGAATAGAAAGTATGAGCAATTCCTCCGGGGAATCCTGAGTCGTAATATTCTCCCTGGCAAAAGCCACCTCCATGCCTTCCTTGCAAAGTAACCCCAGATAGTAACCAAAAATAATTTGATTTCGTGCGTCGCGGTCTACCCTTGGGAAAATTAGCCATTTCACCGCCTCGATGTGGTAGCGCTGGATACACTTCGCTATCACTGCATCGAATCTTTCCCGGTTCCGTTGCCTCCCTGTTTCAACCACACGCTCTACACCAACGACCTTTATCCCTCTCTTTTCCGCCCATGACCTGGCCTCGGCTTCCTGAATATCAGCACCGTATCCCTCTAGTAGATTCGCATCACTTTCGCGGACGATTATTACTGCTGTTTCCATATGAAGTTCCCCTTCTATTCTCCTTGCCTATCACTACTGGCAGCTTGCCCTGTCAGCGCGCGCAAAACCCGATGAAAATCTCGATCACATCGTTCGTCAAACTTGCTAAAGTTTACGGTGACGGGCATCTCTCTGCTTGCACCAATAGAGTAGTTCACCAAAAAGCGTGCAGATTCGAGGCCAGCTTTGTGCGTTTCTTTCACAGCCATATGGTCCTCTCGACTCGGCCGAATCGTCAATGGTTCCGGCATCCTCTCTTTAAGCTCCAGCAATTTTGCTTCGCTGGCAAGCCCGAGTTCACTTCCGGCTCTCGCTAGAGATACCAGTGACCATCCAGCTTCATGGCATAAGTCAATGCATTGCTTGAGAACTCTTGAAGGCATTAAGCTGAACCACTTATTCACTATCACCATCGCATCTTCTAGCCATTGTTCCATTTCCATTGTTGGCCTCCCCTAGCAGTTTATAAAATTAATTGAGGAATACCCTCTTGTCCGTTGCTCGCTAAGTACTCCAGGCACGACTACCTGTTTGGTCCGAAATCATTAAACTGTCTTCCCTATTCCCTCAGGCTGACTGATTTTATCAGCTGCATGGTGCATAACCTGCCCAAGAAAATGCAGTAGGTCAGGAGTCACCTCATGCGGAATATTACTAACAACCCACTCAGTAATATTCCCATCAAGCACAATTTTCTCGGTTTGCTGCCTTTTCTTTTCAGCTTCTAAGAAACGGTACAATGAGTGGCAATTTTCCAGAAGGTCGCGTATTACTTTTGACCTGGATTTACCACTCTGCACAGCCACCTCATCTAACGACTGAATAACGTCGGGCGGTACCCGAATCGCGATGAATGGATTTCTCCCCATGATTATTGCATCCTTATGTGATAACCATATGATAACAGAAAGGCATCCCTTTGTCAATAGATCCGGCTCTTCACTGCATATCTCCAGATATGCAGCTACCTATGCGGTTTCCTGTATCCTCCAAATATGCAGGCAGATGTGAGTTACCTATCCCCGTCCTCTATAGAGAGGGGGGAGGAGCCCCCTTTCCTAGAGATTCAGTCTGACCACTTTTCCAGCCCACAGGTTTTTACCGAATGTGAATCGTAATATGCCTGCTGCACTATAGACAAGGGTCGACAGCTGTCATTCTATGCCAGGAAGGGTGCTATATATTAGGAGGAGTCAGCTATAGCTTGTCGGCTGAACTGCACTAATCTGGTCATTTGTTCACGAGGAGTTGACGCTCAACGGCTATGAGCTAGGACGGTTTCTTTTAAGGAGCCCGGTGGTCAACTTTCATCATGGCGCAGAGCCTTTACCAAAGTTATTAGCGCCTTCTTCACCTCAATATTTAACTGTTTATCGGCTTTGATTGCCGGTATGGCATCTGTGATAATTCCCTCTTTCCCTGTTACGAGATAATCAATGCTTGCGCCAAGTTCTTCGGCCAGTTTAGCCAGTGTATTCAAAGACAGAGCTCTCTTATCCTGCTCTACCGCTGAAAGATGTTGCGGAGTTAGCCCTAGTGACTTGGCTACCTGCTGTTGGGTAAGTTCCAAAGCTTGCCTTCGCTTTCTGATTCGCTGCCCAAGGCTCATCTAATTCTTCTCCCCGTGATTGCTGTGGCTATCTGGAATCACTCTATCGTAAAGCGTAGCAATAAGAAGATAGGGTGAGCAATAATACAACTAGTAGTTGACATTTACGTTGAGGAAAGCCTATACTGGTTCTCGCTAGGCCGACTCTGAGTCGCAAGCCATCAGTGGAACCGAAGTCAATTCAATTAGGGTAAAAGGTAGTTGAGGAATAAGGGGGTGAGGCATGGCTAACAAAACAATTATCGTTATGCTGTCACTCATATTGACTTCAGTGCTAGGGCAAACCGGTTGTATTACAACTAGCGCGCCACCGCAATCTGTTCCTCAACCCTCTGCTAGTTCTTCACCAACGGCAGCAAAATCGGCACCCTTTAGTCAGGATAGCCCGGCATCACTGCCTGTATCCGAGAAAGTGACCTTATCCGTACACAGCACAATAGATTCTTTCTACAACCCAAAATATTCGTCCACTACCCAAGGTTGTCTCCATGTAAGCACTGCTTTTGACGTTGCGGAAGGTCAGAATCTAAAGTTAACTCTTGAATCAGACTGTCCCATAAACTGGGATGACTTCGAATCCCACAATAATCTCCAGCCTGGAATTGGAGTTGTTTTTGCTGAGATGCGAAGTTTCTCAGAAGATGGCGGCTGGATTTCAATAAGTAGTAGGGCGAAGGAAGTGAAAAACATTTCGTCTTATGATGGAGGCAGGCGCTTAGATATAATGCTTTGTCCTGCTAGGATTGCAGGATGTGGATTCGAACCGCCTGGCAAGGGGCTATACAAGCTGCTAGCAATCAATCTTGATACTGATGCTTCTCACTCTCTCAAATACACCGTTGACCTGATGCCACTAGCTGCGCAGCCTGTACCAACACCAGTTACCGAACTACCCATTGTTATCGCAAGTACTCCAGTTGGGCCATCAACAGGTAAAACAAATCAATCCCTCACATTCTCTACTAGCGCTGATACCAATGTAGCAGGAAGTTTAGAATATCGGTTCGATTGGGGTGACGGAACCTCTTCCAGCTGGGCAGCTTCATCAAGCGCATCACATTCTTGGTCAAGCTCTGGCGAGTATACAGTTAAAGCACAAACGAGATACCAAGATATCATCTCGGAGTGGTCTGGTGGCTTTCTTTTGACTATCAGTGGGGCACCACAACTACCGATATCGGCGAATATAAATCTGAGCCCATATAATGAAAAACAAGAGTTCCAGATTCCGGAACACTCGGCTATTACCAGTGGCTGTGCTCATGCAAGTTCAGGTATTCTGCTAACCTTGAACCAAACCATAACCCTTACAATTGAATCAGATTGCGCTATAAATTGGTATGATTCACATTCTACGAATCCCAAATCAGAGATATTGGTCGTCTTTGCTCAAATAATAACACCTGACGAGATAGATTCACATGCTGTCGAGGCTAAAAAGGTTGCCTTTTTCAATGAGGGTAAAGCAACGCAAATAGTGCTCAGCGCGGTCAACATAAACGTCCCTAGTGACTACAGGCTGCTAGCACAGAATCACGACCCAAACGGTTCACATTACCTAAAATATACTATCGTGGATGGAGAGGCCTTGCCACCAGCGAGCTGGGTACCGTCACCACCCGCATTAATCACTGTGCCGAGAAACCCATCGTGGCCCCCAGAAGTTATGAAGCTATACATAACGCCCAACGATCCAAAGATAAAAGCAGCAGTTCAGGATATCTTGTCGGGACCATGGAGATGGGCTTACGATGATTTTGAAGCATTGCGCCAATGGGTATGGGCACATGTTCGTTACAGGTCTGATAGTGAGATACACGGTGTATCTGAATACTGGCAATTACCAGCAGAAACTCTGGAACTTGGCACGGGAGATTGTGAGGACTACGCCATTCTGCTTTGCACTTTACTCCGTGCATATGGAATACCACCTGACCAGGTTTATGTGGCACTTGGATGTAATAATTCCGGTAGTTGCCATGCCTACTTGTTCGAGCATTACTATAAAGGCATTTGGAGAGTAATAGAGCCGCAAGCAGAACTCTGCACCACTATTTTACTCTTTAATAGCGACCTCTACACTGATCTTGTATTCGAAGAACGCAATTGCTTTAACGATCAAAATTATATCCAGGGAATGCTTTCTCTGCCTCTTAGCACATACGAATTTGAGGTTGGACACAGCATGTGGCCTGCTACAGAAGGAGCCTATGTGGAGTTTACCCGCCAGCTTCTAAGCAATGAATTAGTCACCGGGTCAGTGGAATGGCCAAAAGCAGCAGGAAAGGACCAAATAATAGTTTATGAGTGGAGTCTAAATGTGCATGCCCCATCAGGAGAATCAGTTTACACATGGAGTGGAACGAACCTGCGGCATGACTTTAACTTTAAGGCGACGAATGCTGGGGTATATAAGGTCGAGATATTAAAGAGGGATTACATGCCCAGATGTGCCAGGTTGACGATTGATCCGCCAGATTGGGAGACAAAGTGAAAGGTAATTTTCTAACTAGTAACTCGCAGCGTTATGACCCATTCATTTA
The DNA here is from genome assembly GCA_964619115.1 of uncultured Dehalococcoidales bacterium. Classification (GTDB taxonomy): domain Bacteria; phylum Chloroflexota; class Dehalococcoidia; order GIF9; family UBA5629; genus 9FT-COMBO-48-23. The sequence continues at coordinate 1,903 of CAZUEB010000069.1, read as the reverse complement.
TTGGTGGGATATCACACCAGAACGAAAAGAGAGAATAGCTCTGGCTGGAGGAATCCGTTTTCTCCAGAAAGATTCTGGTCGCTGGACAGAAGTAGCGAAGGAAGAGCTATTGCCGCTACTTACCTCAGTGCGACAAACAACCAGAAGCCGACATGCAACAGGTGGTAACTGGGGAATAAAGGTGCTAGCTTCAAATCCGGATGAACTGGCTATAGAAGAACCGAAAGTTGATGCAAAGGACTGGCAAAAAATCAAAGTAAAGTGGCATCTATGAATTCTAGTGGACTACTGTGTCTTTGGATGTGCTAGCTTAACGCACAATGAAGTAACAACACGATGTATCGTTCAATATAAGCCCTTAAGCAATTTGTACATATTCCACACAAATGAGTATTGACATAGTATGTCCATAGACATATAATAATGCTATGTTTACATATACTGGATCAGATATTTCAGTTCGAGAGTGTCTGAGATGTCACCACAGATGGGTGCCACGCCAAGCTAGACCGCCACGGCAGTGTCCTAACTGCCACTCTCCCTATTGGCAGACAGAACGACAGAATACTAAACGTGGACGCCCGACTAAATTGGTAGAAATACGGACAGACTATCAACCAAAGCGGCACAGAATATGGGGCAAATGGCACCTCAACAAACGGCCACCTTACCCTACCCTAGATTTTCCAATAATGAGGGGTCATACCTACGAAATCGACCTGCGCCGATGCAATACACCACGCTCTCGTGAGTTGTGGCTAAAGCAGATGAGCACGAAGCGCTATATCACATCTGCAGACCTTGGAGACTTGGGACGAGCCTTTATCGACTTGATGAGCCAAGGTGAAATAAAGGAATCTTAGTGGCACTGGAGTGTCTCCCTTAACAATTGTGGAAAACATTGCCGGTTTGCTTGCTTATCATACGGCTCTAAGGTTAGCTCCAACACATTGACTAGCCTAACGCATCTTTGCCAGCGGGGACATCCTGACGTTATCGCTGCTAGTGCTTCTTGTAGTACTCATATTCCCACAACTCGCTATCACGTGTTGAAGAGTCGTGCTTGGAGCGTTCAAAATCAAGATCGCTTTCTAATTGCCGTATCTCTTCTTCCAATTGTTGTAGTTGTTGCTCAATCTCACGTTGCTTTCGCCATTGCATCAGTTGTTCAGCTTCTTCGGCTTGGTTCTGTAAATACTCTTGGTGTAGCCTCTTGCTTTCAAGTGACCACTGCTTCATATAATTATCCCAGTAGCTCGTGCTTGGAGCCTGTGTTTTGGATTTATCTTTTAAGCCTTGCTCGTATCCCTGTTTGTAGGCATCCTCTTTGACCTTATTAATGTCCGAAGTGCACCCTGCAAAACTCAACAAAAAGATGGCGCACGTCATTGCTGATACAATGGGTACTGATAACCTAGTTGCTGGCATATATAATTAATCCTGAAATCTGTTCTAGTACCATTATAGTCCTTTCAAGGTCAAAACGGTATATATTGTGAAGCCAATCGGGCTATTGTATGATAGCTCTATATCTATTGAATATGTAAAAAAGAATTGAGCTGTGTGTGCTTCGTGCATGCTATATAAAAATCCCAAGAGCCTGCTGTAACCTGAAGCGTCACAAAATGACGGATTGTTATGCATATAACTCTAAACTAGCTACTGATTAAGACTTCAAAAACCTGAAGGTATGTAAGTAGGAGTCTGCGATTGCCAATTCTACGATTGCCATGGTGGAGTGCGTTGCGTGCCTGTGTAATACATGATAAGGCTGCATATACAGCTTGTTCATTTCCGAAGCCGTCAACTGGGTCAGTGAGAATTGGCATTAACACACTTGCGTTGTCACGACGCTCGATTATTTCCCTTGTTTCGCCGAGGGTCCATAACCCATGTACAGTTA
>CAZUEB010000068.1:4656-7854 GCA_964619115.1 uncultured Dehalococcoidales bacterium | reverse complement strand
GGTGCCCAGAGTGCCGAGCAGCTAAAAGACAGAGTCGCTACCGGGGCTATGGTCAGCCCAGGGTTATGCATCAAGCAACATGTGCCAAATGTGGCGCTGATTGCGAGGTGCCTTTTGAGCCCAAAGATGACCGCCCCATTTATTGTAGCGCCTGCTACGCGGAAATGAAGCAAAGTCGCTAAAATAGCCCGATACCCCTCTCAACAGTCTCCCCGCTGAGAGGGGTGTTTTTTAATAGGCTGGTTTACCCGTAAGCTGTTCTAAAAAATGAATGCTGGTATTTGCAGGATAAAACTTCACCTTTCGGATAGTCAGTCGCTCAAGGATAAAAGACGGGTAGTGAAATCTATTACCTCCAGGCTTCGGAGTCAGTATAATATCTCTGTAGCAGAGGTAGACGACCAGGATTTGTGGCAGTTGGTGACCCTGGGAATAGCTTGTGTTAGCAATCATAACCAGCATGTTGATGAGATTTTATCCAAGGTGATGAATTTCATAGTCAATAATTACCCCGAGCTGGAAATTGTAGACCACCAGACAGAGATTTTTTCCGGTCCATAGCCCTGTAGCCGTTTAAACGATTTCAATGTATGTCGAAGCTTTCCTGCACCACCTCTTGACTTCACCTGATTATAAGCAGCAGATTGCTCATACCCAGTTTATTCCGTCGCATGATGCCACTTTTAGAGAATTAGATAAGCCTATCCATCCTGCTCTGCAAGCATGTCTAGAGTCTTCAGGCATATCGTCTTTGTATACTCATCAAGCCGGGGCTATTAACGCAGTTCGTCGTGGAGAGAATGTCATGGTGGCTACAGCCAGCGCCAGCGGCAAGACACTGTGCTATAACCTGGCAGTCCTGGAGGCGATACTAAAAGACTCAAGCAGTCGGGCTTTGTATCTTTTCCCGACCAAGGCTCTGGCACAAGACCAGATGCGAAGCTTGAACGAGCTAGCTTGCCCTGAGCTTATTTCTTTCGGGAGCTGCGCTACATTTGATGGTGATACGCCGCAATCGGAGCGGGCTGAGATAAAGAGGAAAGCCAGGGTCGTGCTCACTAATCCTGACATGCTTCATCTGGGCATTTTACCCAATCATAAATCATGGTCGAGGTTATTTCGTAACTTGAAATATGTTGTAGTGGATGAAGCTCATGTCTATCGTGGAGTTTTCGGTTCTCATGTAGCCAATGTTTTGCGTCGCCTGCGTCGCCTTTGCACCTATTATGGCTCCAAGCCACAGTTTATTTGTTGTTCGGCGACTATCGCCAACCCTGAAGAGCATGCTGAAAAGCTCGTTGGGCTGCCTTTCGAGGTAATCACTGATGATGGTTCGCCTCATGGTGGCAAGTCCTTTGTGTTCTGGAATCCGCCGTTTATTGATGAGAAGGGGACGGGCAGGCGCAGTTCCAATAGCGAAGCTACTTTTCTTTTTACTGAACTAGTTCGAAATGGCATTCGCAGCCTGGTTTTTACCCGAACCCGGAAGCTGGCCGAACTCATTTATATCTATACACGGGAGCAACTGGGCTCTTCTCTGGGTCAGCTAATCAAGCCTTATCGGGCGGGTTATCTTGCTGAAGACAGGAGACAGATTGAGCGGGAATTGTTCGATGGTCGTCTCCTGGGTGTTGTGGCTACCACTGCACTGGAACTGGGGGTTGATATTGGTGACCTGGAAGCTACCGTGCTTGTCGGTTATCCGGGAAGTATTGCCAGCACCTGGCAGCAGGCAGGTCGTAGCGGCAGGGGTGTTGGCGAAGCCTTGAGTTTTCTTATTGCTCTGGACAATCCACTCGACCAATATTTCATGCACCACGCGGATTACTTCTTCGGTAAAAACTTTGAGAATGCGTTGATAAACTCGGAGAACCTTAATATTCTCAAGCCCCATCTTCTTTGTGCTGCCTGGGAGCAGCCCCTTACCGATGTTGATGGCGCATTATTTGGTGCTGCCTTCGATAGGGCGCTCTCTGAACTGGAAGCGGAGGGCAAGGTTAGAAGAAGCGGTGGACGGTGGTATCTTTCTCCCAGAATTTCGCATCCAGCCCAGGAGATTAATATCAGGTCTACCTCGGGTAAGAATTACGCTGTTATCGACGCCTCTCGAGGCTATGAGTTAATGGAGACAGTAGAATCCAGCGTTGCCTTTTTCCAGATACATCCCGGAGCTATTTATCTTCATCAAGGCGATTCTTATTTGGTGAAGGAGATGGACCGTGAGAATCACGTGGCTATAGTGATGCCGACCGATGTCACTTATTACACACAGACCAAGGAAATGACTGACATCAAGATTTTAAAAACTGGACAGGAGAGGCAGTGCGAAGGCGTAAAAGTCTGCCTTGGTGAAGTTGATGTAACCAATGCAGTGGTCGGTTTCAAGAAGAAAATGCAGTTCACGGAAGAGGTCATTGGTGAAGAGCTTCTTGACCTGCCGCCTCTGCGCTTTGTCACTCAGGCTTTGTGGTTTGAATTGCCCGAGGCAGCCATTGAGCGAGTGGCTGAAGCCGGGCTTGATTTCGCCGGCGGCTTACATGCTGTTGAGCATGCGGCTATCGCCATGTTGCCTCTGTTTGCCCTGTGTGACCGCAATGATATCGGTGGTGTCTCTACTCCTTTTCATCCTGATACGGGGAAGGCACAAATTTTTATCTATGATGCTTATCCCGGAGGCGTTGGCATTACGGCGAAGGGCTTTGAGATGATAAAGGAACTATGGTCAGCTACGTTGCAAGCGATTGAGGAATGTCCTTGTCAGGATGGTTGCCCAAGCTGTATTCAATCACCCAAATGCGGCAACAACAACGAGCCACTGGATAAGCAAGCAGCCCTGGTATTGCTGCAGGGGTTGCTGGGTGTACAGCACGCGTCGACAAATCATTGATTGTCGCAAAACTTTTTTTTGCTTGACCTGTCCCTTGACAGATTTCCCTCTTTATTTTTATTATGTAAACATAGGATGAAATAAGCCTATGGTATAAGCCACTGGTCTGGTGAGCGGAGTATAATGTGAATTGTTTATAAATATTCATATTAAAATATGGAGAAAAGTGTCCATCCACTTATCCATATTACTACCGTTACCTAATCTCTTGTAAGTTGCTTATTATCCCCTTGCCATCGCAAGCCCTGTGCCTCGTGTCATTCTGAGCCCTTCGTCGATAGATCTCCTCAGGATAAACTCCGCGAAGAATC
>CAZUEB010000068.1:0-4556 GCA_964619115.1 uncultured Dehalococcoidales bacterium | reverse complement strand
CTCCCTCAGAATGACAAGGGAAAATGCTGTGATTTGCCACGTCGCCCCGATGCGGTCGGAGTTCCTCGTAATGGCATGACGTATTGTTAATGAAACATTGTTGCATTTGTAATAATGATATGATAAAATTGAACTTATGCCTCAGGTTTATGATGAGCTCCAGGTCTTGCGCAGCAGGGGCTACAAGGTTACTGAACCAAGAAAGCGTGTGCTCAGGGTTTTAGCAGAGGCACAGAGGCCTGTCTCGCCTTATGAAATACAAGATATTCTAGAGGTCAATGGTAAGCATCTGAACCATGTCACAATCTATCGTATTCTTGATTTGTTTTGCATGCTTAATCTGGCTCATAAGGTGTCGTCGCTGGGTGGCTTTGTGAGATGTACGCTAGGTGAAAAAGCAGGCTGCCATCGTTTTTTAATGTGCCGGGAGTGCGGTGCTTTCCAGGAGTTTGCTGACGAGGCACTGTGTGATGAGGAAAAAGGAATTGCCCGAGACCTGGGATTCTATACCGAAAAGCACTTAGCCGAGTCTATCGGTCTGTGCTGTAGATGTCAGAGGTATAAGCTGTGAGAAAGTATTGTGTGGTATTGTTATCGGCCGTCTCAATCCTAGCGGCTGCCTTAGTGTTTTTGAATATCTCTTGCCAGGGGACAGGTCAGGGCGTGGAAAAAATCGGGGTGGTTGTCACAATAGTACCGCAAATCGGTTTTGTCCAGAATGTGGGTGGTGACAAAGTGGACATTACGGTCATGGTGCCACCGGGGGCTGATCCTCATACCTATGAGCCGACCCCCAGTCAGATGGTGAAGATAAGCGAGGCGAAGATGTACGCCAAAGTGGGCTCCGGAGTAGAATTCGAATTGACCTGGATGGGCAAGATTATTGAACAAAATAAGGCGATGCTAGTTGTTGATTGCTCGAATGGTATACAGATGAGGGAGATGGAGGGATATAACCTTGATGAAGATAGCGGTGAGTACCATCGTGGCGAGGACCCTCACATTTGGCTTTCCCCCAAAAACGCCAAATTGATGGTGGAAAACATCTGTACCGGATTGATTCAAGTTGACCCGCAAAGTGAAGCGTATTACAATCAGAATAGAGACGAGTATCTGGCGAAGTTAGACGCGCTGGATAAGTATATTCAGGAGGAGCTCTCTGGCATTGGAAATAGACGTTTCATTGTATTTCATCCGTCCTGGGGGTATTTTGCTAAGGACTATAATCTGGAGCAGATACCGATAGAAATTGGCGGCAAGGAACCAAGTGCGAAGGATATTGCCAATTTGATACAAAAAGCCGAGGAACAAAACATCAAGGTTATTTTTGCCTCACCTGAATTTAACCCAAGGAGTGCTGAAGTTATTGCCAAGGAAATTGGTGGCAGGGTCATTTTTATAGATCCCTTGGCCGAAGACTATATCGGCAACATGCGAACGGTTCTTAAAGAGCTTGTGCAGGCGATGCAATGAAAGTGGCTAGCGAAGAGTTGGTCAGTTTGCGAGACGTCTGGGTACATTACGATAATGTGGCCATACTAGAGGGTATAAACCTGTCTATAGAGCAAGGCGACTTCCTGGGCATAATAGGACCTAATGGGGGAGGCAAAACCACCTTACTTAAAGTTATTCTTGGCTTGGTGCAGCCAAGCCGGGGTGAAGTCACGGTTCTCGGCGGTGCTCCAGAGCAGAATAGGAAGTTTATAGGCTATGTTGCCCAGCATATTTTGTTCGACCATGATTTCCCCATAAGTGTCTGGGATGTGGTGCTTATGGGGCGTAATGGGAAGTTGGGGCTTATAAAACGACCTAGTGATGATGATAAGAGATTAGCCCTTAAAGCCTTGGAGATTGTGGAGATGCTTGATTATAAGAGCAGGCAAATAGGTAGGCTTTCTGGTGGGGAGCAGCAGAGGGTGTTTATCGCTAGGGCTTTAGTAGCTGAGCCAAAGATGTTGCTTCTCGATGAGCCGACAACAGGTGTGGATACGCATATGCAGGCTGAATTCTATGAACTATTAGCTAGGCTGAAGCACAAGATGCCAATTGTCCTGATATCACATGATATAAGTGCTGTCTCTATTCATGTTGATAAGATTGCTTGTCTCAATCACCAGTTGTATTATCACGGGTCGAAAGAAATTGGGCCTGAAATACTGGAAGCTACCTATAAATGTCCAGTGCAGATGATAGCTCATGGAGTGCCTCACCGGGTGCTAAAGGAGCATTGAGGTTATGCTGGAGGCGTTGCAGTATGATTTTATGAGAAATGCCTTGACTGCTGGAGTATTGGCATCCGTTGCCTGCGGAATTGTAGGAGTTTATGTCGTTGTAAAGAGGATTGTCTTTATAAGCGGCGGCATAGCTCATGCATCTTTCGGCGGTATTGGATTGGGTTACTTTTTGGGTATAAACCCTGTCTTAGGGGCACTTTTCTTTGCTGTAGCTTCCGCTTTGGGCATGGGGCTGGTGAGCCGAAGAACGAGGTTACCTGAAGATACGGCTATTGGCGTCTTCTGGGTAGTGGGTATGGCGCTGGGCATCCTTTTTGTGGGCTTAACCCCAGGTTACGCTCCAGGTTTGTTCACCTATCTCTTTGGCAATATCCTCACTGTACCTGGCGCAGATTTGATTATAATGCTATTCCTTAATGTCATAATAATAGTGGTGGTTCTCTCTTTGTACAAAGAGTTTCTTGCCATATCGTTTGATGAAGAGTTTAGCACGGTCGTGGGTATTCCAACTGAGCGTTTATATCTATTGCTTCTGTGCTTGGTGGCGCTTACGGTTGTGGTGTTGATACGGGTTGTAGGCGTTATCCTGGTTATTGCTCTATTGACTATTCCAGCCGCAGCGGCCAAGCAGTTTACCTACAATCTTGGGAAAATGATGTTTCTTTCAGTCCTGTTTGGTATTATCTCTGTTCTTTGTGGCTTGTGTCTTTCCTACGAGCTTGACCTGGCATCTGGAGCTACGATTGTGCTTTTCAGTGTGGTTCTGTTCTTGATTTCCTTTGGGTTTAAGAGATTGTGCAACCGAAAACATGGCCTTTCTTTACCACCCCAATAAGCTATCTGTTTGCCTTTGTTCTGAAATTAGATGATATACTAATATGACCGGAATCTATGATATTATGCTGAAATGTCCGATTCACTAAGCAAAACTCAAGAGGGTGTAAGGCGTAGCCGGGAGAGCTGGTTTGGCAAAATGGCTCATCTTTTTGACCGAACCAGAGTCGGAGACGAGGTCTGGGATGAGTTAGAAGAGTTGCTCATAGCCGCGGATGTTGGGGTGGCTACCACACAGAAGCTAATCGAAAAGGTTAAGCAAGGAATCAAAGCGGAGAAGGTGAGTGAAGGGATACAGGTGCGTGCAGTCTTAAAAGAGGAGATGGTGAACCTGCTGAAGGTTGCTTGTGGAGCGTCAAGTGTTTCCGGTCAGGCTGATAGACAGCTCATTCTGGTAGTGGGGGTAAACGGTTCGGGCAAGACGACGAGCATTGCTAAGCTTGCCCATTGTTTCAAGAGTGAAGGTAAAAAGGTAATCCTGGTTGCTGCGGACACCTTCAGGGCTGCGGCTATTGACCAGCTTAAAAGCTGGGGTGAAAAGATTGGGGTGGAAGTTGTGGCTCATAATCCTGGTGGCGACCCGGGTGCAGTGGTTTATGATGCTCTTCAGGCAGCTCAAAACAGGCAGGCTCAGGTGGTCATAATTGACACTGCCGGACGTCTTCATACCAAATTCAACCTTATGGAGGAGCTCAAGAAGATAAAGCGTGTGGCTGGTAAGTATGAGATGCCTCAGGAGGTGCTGCTGGTAATCGATGCCACTACCGGTCAGAATGGTCTGGCTCAAGCCAGGCATTTCACTGAAGCTGTGGGGGTGAATGGAATTTTTTTGGCTAAGCTCGATGGGACTGCCAAAGGTGGGATAGTTCTGGCAGTCTGTGATGAGATGAAGATTCCCATCACATATATTGGGACAGGCGAGCAACTTGACGACATGGCTGCCTTCGATGCTAACATCTTTGTCGAGGCGATTTTTTCGTAGATAGGAGAAAGAATGATTCACATAGACATAGCCCCGGTTGCCTTTAGTATTGGAATTTTTGAGGTGAGATGGTATGGGATTATGGTTGTCCTGGCTATTTTGGCAGTCATTGCCATATCGTTTTTGGAAGCCAGACGAGTAGGTCTGGCTGAGGACCACATCTATAGTATGGGATTATGGGCTATCATCGGTGGTGTTTTAGTCTCGCGATTGTTTCATGTTATTGACAAGTGGGAATACTATATGGCTAATCCTGTACAGATTATTGGCTTTGAAGGCTTGACCGTTTACGGAGCGGTCCTGGGCGCTCTTTTGGCGGTTTTTATTTATTGTCGGGTTAAGAAGCTTTCCTTCTGGGAAGTAGGTGACGTCGTTGCCCCGGGGGCGATTCTGGGGCAGGCTATAGGCAGGATTGGCTGTTTCATAAACGGCTGTTGCTACGGATTGCCTACGTCTTTGCCCTGGGGTGTGGTTTATACTAATCCGGGCAGTTATGGGCCTGCCGA
>CAZUEB010000067.1:0-7854 GCA_964619115.1 uncultured Dehalococcoidales bacterium | reverse complement strand
CTTATATATAACTATGATAACTCTAATGGGCAAGTCAGGGCAAGACCTGTGCTAAAGGATATTGTGGAATATGTCATTTCAGTCAAATAGTCCAAGCGAGTGACGGCAGTCACTAGCTCTGGTAGAAGCTAGTGGCTCCTTTGTTTGAATGCCTCGTACATTACCAGGGCGGCGGCTACAGAGGCGTTAAGCGAGGTGATTTCGCCTCTCATCGGTATATGTGCTATAAAATCACATCTCTTTCTAACCAGCTCGGACAAACCCTTGCCTTCACTGCCGATGGCAATGGCTGTTGATGACCTGAAGTCCATCTTGCTGTATTCAGCTTCGCCGTCTCGGTCTATGCCGATGACCCAGAGGTTGTTTTTCTTGAGGGTTTCAATGGACTGGGCGATGCTGGAGACGCTGGCTACGGGCATGTACCATACAGCGCCAGCCGATGCCTTAGCCACGGTGGTTGTGAGACCGGCTGCTCTTCTTTCCCTGATTATCACACCATGAATGCCGCTGGCATAAGCAGTCCTCAGGATTGAGCCCAGATTCTGCGGGTCTTCAATGCCGTCAAGAATCACATAGAGCGGCGGTTCATTCTTTTCTGCGGAGACAGAGATTAAATCATCCAGGCTGACATATTCTTTTACTGCGGCGTAAGCGATGACTCCCTGATTGGCACCGATTATGCTTTGATTATCTATTATATGCCGTGCCACACGTTCAACGGGTACACCTTTAGCTCGAGCCAGGCGGAGTATTTCAGTGACGGCATCGCCCGGCTTGATATTGCTGGCAAGAAGTATTTTCTTGATAGGATGGCCGGCTCTTAGTAGCTCGATTACAGGGTTTTTACCTTCGATAATGTCTGCCATTTTTCATGGCATATTGTATGCGCCCGAGCCAGCTAATTCAAACTCTTTGCTGGGCTCTATGCTTCAAGCCAGGGAAAATGGCAAGGTGGTAAGAACCCTATTGACAAATGATATATGCGGTGCTACTTTATAGTGAACTACGAAAGCCAAATTAAAGGGAGGTATGTAATGAAGAGGTTGGCAAGCTTTCTGCTCATCGCGCTATTTATCCTGTCTACCATCGTTGTCTCCTGCGCTCCGGCAGCAGCCCCCATCAAGGACCCGATTAAAATCGATACGGGACAGATATCGGGAACAACCGTTGGGGAGCTACACATCTACAAAGGCATTCCTTTTGCCGCACCGCCGGTAGGCGACATGCGCTGGAAACCGCCGCAGCCGGCAGCACCCTGGCAGGGGGTTAAGGAATGCACAGAGTTCGGCCCGGCGCCGATGGGATATTTTAGCACCAGTTTTCCGGCTTATGCCGAAACAGTCAGTGAAGACTGCCTGTATCTCAATGTCTGGACACCGGCCAAGACGACCGGCGACAAGCTGCCAGTAATGGTCTGGATTTACGGCGGTTACTTTCGCTTCGGTGAGGGCTCGAATCCCACTTACGATGGTGAAAACCTGGCCAGTCATGGCGTGGTGGTGGTAAACTTTAATTACAGGGTAGGACCTTTCGGGTTCCTGGCACATCCTCTGCTCTCCGAGGAAAACGAACACAATTCCTCGGGCAACTACGGGCTGCTTGACCAGATTGCTGCACTTCAGTGGATACAGAGAAATATAGCTGCCTTCGGCGGCGACCCCAACCGGGTTACCATATTTGGTGAATCGGCAGGCGCTACCAGTGTGATTTGCCATATGGTTTCGCCCCTGTCCGAAGGGCTGTTTCAGCGGGCTATATCAGAGAGTATGTATGAGTCGGACGATTGGACAGATATTCGACAAAATAAGTATGGCACAGAAGCCAGAGAAAAGATGGGCGAGCAGTTAGCCAAAGACCTGGGTTGCGACACTGCAGCCGACCCAATAGCTTGCATGCGCGCCAAGAGTGCACAGGAAGTATTGGACACGGGGAAACCACCTGCTAAACTTAGCGAACCTGGTTACAATTATGAGCCTTGCGTAGATGGCTGGGTAATACCCGACCTGCCGCTCAATATCTTTGAAGCCGGCAAGCAACATCCTGTTCCTCTTTCGATTGGTTCTAATTCAGATGAATGGGCTTTGTTTCAGATGCTGAGCAAACCCACAATGGATGCCTACAAGGCATATGTTAATAACACGTTCGGAGATGAAGCACAGCAGGTTCTGGATATGTATCCTGCCAGCGATGATAAGGAGGCTGCGGCATCCGAAAAGCAGCTTATTACACTCTACACTTTTACCTGCCCTGCTAAAGCCTATGCCGGCGCCATGAGCAAGGTTAATTCCAAGGCATATCTTTACCAGTTCAGCCGTGTGGCGCCTGGAGCTAAGATGCTTGGTGCCTTTCATTCACGGGAGATAGGTTATGTCTTCGGCAATCTTAGTCCTTTTCTGTCACCTCTGAAGGCAGAGCAGTACTTCGACGATAACGACAGAGCGCTCTCTGAAGCTATTATGAGCTACTGGGCGAGTTTTGCTGCTGCCGGCGACCCCAATAAAGAAGGGTTGCCACAATGGCCGGTTTATGATGCGGCTGGTCAGTATCTGGATTTGGGTGACAAGATAGTTGTCAAATCAGGCCTTCATGATGAAATCTGTGACCTGTTAATGAATACATTCAAGGAGAAACGCGGCCAGTAGAAGTTAGCCAAGCTACAAGTTGTTTCTCTGCGAGCAAACCTCCCTCAGCTTATCATTCTGGGGGAGGTTTTGTTTTTGTGTCATTTTCTTTCCTGTCATTCTGAGCCCTTCGTCACCGCTCATTCTGAGCCTGTCGAAGAATGTATCACGCTCAAGGTAAACTCCACAACCGAAGAATCTCGCAATCAACATTGAGGTCCTTCCCCTTCATTGCACTCAGTGTCAGGATGACAGCAGGGTAAAGACTCAGTGTCAGGATGACAGCAGGGTAAAGGCTCAAGGTCTTGGTTAGGATGACAGTGGGGTAGAGACTCAGGGTAGATTCCGCGAAGAGTCGGTGGGTTCCCTGCTGAAGCCTTCCTCTTCCAGCTTTTCCATAATCCGTGCGGCTCTGGGGTAGCCGACGCGGAGTCGGCGCTGCAAAAAGGAAGTGGAGATATACTTATGTTCCTGGGCTAGCTGCCTGGCGGCATCCATCATGGAGTCTTCACCGCCTTTTTCCGCCGAGGCAAGCTGGCTCATGTCTTCGAATCTGACTGCTTCTACCTCGGGTCTTCGTTGGTTGCCCCAGAAATAGACTATTCTCTCGGTCTCGGCGTCAGAGATGAAGGTACCCTGAAGGCGCTTTGGCTTGGCGGCATCGGTGGGCATGTAAAGCATATCGCCCCTGCCCAGCAGCTTCTCGGCTCCGGCGGAATCGAGAATGGTGCGTGAGTCTACCTGTGAGGTAAGGGCGAAGCTGATACGGGTGGGGAAATTGGCTTTGATTAGACCGGTGACCACGTCAACCGATGGTCGCTGGGTAGCCACGATTAAATGGATGCCGGTGGCTCGTGCCAGTTGGGCTAAGCGGCATAGCGTGCGTTCTACCTCGTCGTAAGCCGCCATCATTAAGTCAGCCAGCTCATCGATTACCAGCACCATGTAAGGCATTGTCTCCTCCGGGTGTCGGTTCTTATTGTAGCCTTCAATGTTACGGGCTCCAGCCTGGGCGAACTTTTGATATCGGTTGTCCATCTCCTGATTCAGCCAGCGCAGTGCCAGTACCGCTTTTTCGGAGTCGACGATAACCGGCGCTACCAGATGGGGCAGGCTGTTGAAATTGACCAGCTCCACGCGCTTGGGGTCAATCATGATGAACTTGACGTCGTCCGGGGTGTTGTGTATGAGCAGGCAACAGATGGTGGAGTTGAGGCAGGCGGTCTTGCCGCTGCCGGTTGCCCCGGCTATGAGCAGGTGGGGCATCCTGGCTAAATCAGCAGCCACCGTCTCGCCGCCGGCGCCTTTGCCCAGAGCAATGGTTAGCTTGGATTTGGCATAAGCTTTCTGAAAGGCAGCGCTTTCGATTACGCTCCTTAGGTTGACCATGCCGAATGTGGTATTTGGGACTTCGATGCCCACTATCGATTTTCCGGGTACCGGTGCCTCGATTCTGATGCTCGATGCTGCCAGTGCCAGAGCCATATCGCTTGCCAGGGCGCTGATGCGGTCTACTTTAACTCTGGTTTTTGATATCTCCTCCATGCGTGCTTTAACATTGCCGTCTTTATCCCGCTCCTTGATTTCCTTGTACTTGCGGTCCCAGCCGGGCTCGACTCCGAACTGGGTAACAGTGGGGCCGACGTTTATCTGGACTACCTTGGCATCGACACCGTAGCTGGCTAAAGCCTCTTCGATGAGCTGCGCCCGCTTCTCGATATCGCTCTGGCTTAGTTCCACCTCTGTGGGCTTATCCAGTATTGTGATGGGTGGTAGTTGCCAGCCGCCGGGAGTTAGCACCGGCTGGTGTTTCCCTGGTTCCCAGGCTTCGGGTGGAGGTGCCTCGGCGACTTTTGGCGGCGCAGTTATAACAGGCGCCGGCGCAGGTTCTTCTTTTCTGACTTCTGCCTTACCAAAATCGATTTCCCTTTGTATCGGCGGCATCGGCTCTGGTTTAACTTTAGGAGGACGCTGGCTGGCCTGGCGAATGCCCTGCCAGATGAGCAGCAAGAGCTTGCCTATGCCCTTGAATACGCCTGTTATTACGTGCCAGACCCATCGTGGAGCCACGAACAGAATACCGAGTAGGATTAAGCCGGCTACCCGCAGCATTCCCGAGGTGGAAGAATCGCCGATGATGCTCTTGCCGATTTTGCCACCCAGAGTCGCTTCGCTGGCAATGCCGCTGCCGGGGCTGAAAAAGGCTGATATTCCCCAGACAGCCAGGGCTAGAGGAATACCGCAAAGCCACCACTTCCAATATTTTGTGAACAGCGAGAACCGTCCGCTGGCGATCATCCAGAGTACTATTCCCAGGAATGGGGCTGTAAATATCAGTCCGATTCCGAAAAGCTCAAGCAGGTCTTCCCAGGCATCGATAAACCAGTTAGCTATATTCACCCAGGTAGTGGCAGCCCAACTCGATATCTGGGGCCAGAACCACCATATTAGCCCGACTATGACTAATGCCAGGAGCAGCCTCAGTATCGGCCCGAGATAGCTTTGCTTTTTCCTGGTTTTTCCGCTGGTTGAGGTTTTAGCTGCTTTTTTGGGCATAGCTTAACTATACCTCGACTACTGTGGTCAGAATCATGGGGCGACGTCTGGTTTGCTCGTAGAAAAGCTTACTGAGTGTATCCTTGACTTTAGTATTGATGAAGCTCCATTCAAGCGGGCGACCATCGCCTCGGTCTAAGGAGGCTTTTACCAGGTCTCGTCCTTGTTCCAGTATCGCCTCGCCTTCTTTCATGTCTACAAAGCCTCGCGATACGATATCAGGGCGACCTACGATTTTACCTGCCTCCTTGTCGATGGCGATAATTACTACCACAATACCGTCTCTGGACAGCAGCTTCCGGTCACGCAGGATGACGCTGGCGAGGTCACCCATGACCAGTCCATCCACATAGACATTACCTGTAGGCAGCCTGCCGGCTATTTTGCCCTTTTCACGGTCCAGCTCGAGTATGTTTCCATTTTCCATGACGAAGATGTTAGTCTCAGGCATGCCCAGAGCTTTAGCCAGTCTGGCATGCAGGCTCAAGTGGCGGTATTCGCCGTGTATAGGAACGAAGAACTTCGGTTTAACCAGACTAAGCAAAAGCTTCAGCTCTTCCTGGCTGCCGTGTCCGTGGACATGTACTTGAGCCAACTTTTCATAAACTACATGAGCGCCCTGGCGGAACAGGTTATCGATTGTCCGGTTAACCAGCGCTTCATTGCCCGGGACGGGTGTGGCTGACATGACTACCGTATCTCCGGGGATAATTTTGACCTGGCTGTTGTCCCGATTAGCAATACGCACCAGAGCTGAAGTCGGCTCTCCCTGGCTACCGGTGGTTAGAAGGACAATCTTATTGTGGGGGAAGCGACCGATTTCGTCGAAGCGGCGCATAACATCAGGTGGATAATTGAGATAGCCTAGCTCTGAGGCGATGCGCGTCGTATCCCTCATGCTGCGACCGGTGACAAAGACATTTCTGTTGTGTTTGGCAGCGGCGTTAATCACCTGTTGGATGCGGGAAATAAGCGAAGCGAAGGTAGTGATAATTACTCTGCCCGGAGCCTCAGCTATGATGCGTTCCAGCGTTTCGCCAACCACGGTTTCTGAAGGCGTGTATCCCGGCAGCTCGGCATAGGTTGAATCGGCTAGAAGTAGCAGGACTCCCTGACTGCCTAATTGCGCCAGCTTGGCTAGCTCGGTAGGTTTGCCGTCGACCGGAGTATAGTCGATTTTGAAATCACCACTGTGAACCACTACACCAATGGGTGTATAGATGATAAATCCCATGGCATCGGGAATGCTGTGGCAGACGGAGAAAGGCTCTATTTTGAAGTTGCCAAGTGTAAACTTAACCCCGGGCTGTATTGTCTTGAGCGTGGCTTTCGTCGAGTATCGGTGTTCCTTCAACTTGACGGAAATCAGCCCTTTGGTGAGCTTGGCGCCGTAAACGGGTACATTGAGCTGAGGCAGCACGTAAGGCAGGGCACCGACATGGTCTTCGTGCCCGTGGGTTATGATTATGCCCCGCAGCTTCTCTCGCCTTTCCAGCAGATAGCTTATATCTGGAATGACCAGGTCTACTCCCAGCATATCCTCTTCGGGGAACATAAGGCCGGCGTCGATTATAATGATGTCATTAGCGAACTCAATGGCCATCATGTTCTTGCCGATTTCGCCTAATCCGCCCAGTGGGATTATCCGGAGTTTCTGTTTGCTCATAATTGTGACCTAGAATAGGCTTAGCTGTTGTGGCTCAGCTTCGGCTTCTGTTAGCTTCTCCGACTGGGCTAATATCTGGGGTATTTTGACCATGTCAGTTTCAATGGTCTTACGCAGGCTTCCTTGATGCAGGGCTGCTGCCGGGTGATACATTGCGTAGTAGATAATGCCATCTTGCTTTCTGGCTTTGCCGTGAACCTGACTGATGCTCTGGTTGGGGAAGTACTTTGCCATGGAGTAACGACCTAAGGTAACAATAACCTTGGGGCGGATTATCTCTATCTGGCGGGTTAGCCATTTGCTGCAGGCCTGGATTTCACCGGGCAGAGGGTCTCGGTTTCCGGGCGGGCGGCATTTGATAACATTGGCGATGTAGACTTGCTCGCGTCTTAGTTTGATGGAGGCTAATAGTTCCTCCAGATATTTTCCTGCTGGGCCGACAAAGGGACGCCCTTGCTGGTCTTCATGCCATCCCGGTGCTTCGCCGATAAAAAGTAGACTTGTCTTTTCAGGCCCTTCGCCTGGCACTACTTTGGTGCGGTGTTTGCCTAGCTCGCAGTCCTGGCAGTTTTCGATTTCCTCGTACAGCTCGGTAAGCGCTGACATTTAGAGAAATCATAGCATAGCCCTCCCTGCTGGTCAATTCAGATTAACGCCAAAGTCTTTCCCTCTCCCTTGATGGGAGGGGGTTAGGGTGAGGGTGAAACCTGTGTCAATCCCCATCCTTCTAACTCCCTCCCGCCAGGGGAGGGAGAAAAATGGTATTGTCTTCCTATATTATGTTCATGGGTTCATTTCAAATCAGCGCTAAAGCGAGGCTGATGGCGGCGAAGCAAAGAACTGCTACGGAGATACCTATGAATAACTTGTCCCTGGCTGTGGAGAAAAGCACTATGGCTGCGATGACCTGTATTACTGGTGTAAGCAGGAGGATTAATATTCCAACACTGATAACAATAGCCGCCGGTATCTGGTCTAACCTGACCAGCGGCTGTATGTCTTTACCGCCGG
>CAZUEB010000066.1:0-7895 GCA_964619115.1 uncultured Dehalococcoidales bacterium | reverse complement strand
GCTCTCATCATTCTGCTAGCCAGAGAACCAGAATCCTTCATGTTCACCTCCCGCTCTATATTCTCAATCCGTTAGTATATCGGGATAGTATATCAGACAAGAGCGCATCTGCCAACAGATAATTGCTTTACATTAAACGGACTCGAAAGAGGAAAGTTGCCAAAACCATCCTCTGAGGTTAATATATAGAGGCTTGCGGAAAAATATCGAACTTCGGTTTCCGGAATTCGACACCGGCACCGAAAAGGAGGTTTAGTTTAGATGTACGAAAAAATACTTGTCCCGCTGGATGGTTCCGAAGTGGCTGAGCAGGCCATGCCTTACGTCGAACGGCTAGCCCAGAAACTAAAGAGCGAGGTTATCCTGATGACTGTCTGTTTGCCGGGTGACCCTCTGGAGCGAGCCCTAGCAGAGTATATTGAAAGAAGAGCCGAGAAAATCCAATCGCTGGGAGTTAAGACACGGTCATTATGCATCGAGGGCGACCCTGCCGCCTCAATTATAAATTTTGCCGAGAAAAACAAAATCGGTTTAATTATCATCTCAACTCACGGTCACGGCGGTATCAGTAACTGGCCTCTGGGAAGCATCGCCGGCAAAGTCGTGCAAAGGTCAAACATCCCGGTATTTCTAGTAAGGTCCAGCCAACCAGGCAAGGCACCTGCCGATGACAAGCTAGGAAAGATTCTGATAACTCTGGACGGCTCAGTCTTTTCCGAGGCTATCATCCCCTATGCAGAGAAGTTAGCCAAAAGCATGAATTGTAAAGTAACTCTTCTCCGTGTCATCGAGCAGGCAAAGCTGCCTCAACTAGCTGCTTACAGAGACAGGGAGAAATACGAGAAAGACTTCATGGCTAAGATGGAGAGAGAAGCGGAGCGTTATTTAGACAAAAAGGAAACTGCGCTGGCAGGCAAAGATATAAAGGTCAATTCAACATTTCTGATAGGAAAACCGGTTGAGACCATACTCCAATATAGCGAAGAGAAGTCAGTTAACCTGATAGCCCTGACAACTCATGGCTTTTCAGGCATAACCAAGTGGGCCTACGGCAGCGTTGCCTCCAAAATTATCGAAGGCTCTCCCAAGCCGGTGTTGCTGGTCCGCCCGCCTCTTCCTGCTTTGAAAACATAACTGTTATTTTAAGAATTTCCGAACTCAGATATGAACCCATATAGCTATCAGGGCAAAGAGCTGCATACCAATCTGCACCTCAAAGAAACCACCTCAAAATGGTTTCGTTATGCAACTGACTTCCCCTCTGCTCACTCCACACAATATGAAGAGAACAACACGGTCCTGGGCGAATATTTCCAGCCGCGGCACGTAGACCGTGCTCCTCTAGCTATTATAGTTCACGGATGGGGTGACCGCAGCTTAATCCCATGCAGATTCATGGCGCGAACTCTGGCGAAAAAGGGCATAGCCTCCTTCATCTTATATCTGGTTTTTCACTCCAGCCGCATGCCGGAAGTTATAAAAAACCGGCTTCCCCTAATCCTCACCCCCGATGAGTGGTTCGAAGGCTACAGGGCTTCGGTAATAGAAGTTCGCCAGATAATAGATTGGGCAAGCACCAGACCGGAGCTGAATAAAGAGCAAATAGGAGCGGTCGGAATAAGTCTCGGTGGATTCGTCTCCTCCATAGCCATGGGCGTAGATAATCGCATCAAGGCAGGGGTATTTCTCATCTCCGGAGGGAACTCGGAGAAAATCACCTGGATTACCAGGAACGAGTCCATAGTTAAAGGGCATGGCTGCACTGAGGAAGAATGCCGCCAAATCCGCAGTCACTATCCCCAATATCTCGCCGATATAGCCGAGAAAGGATTTGGGAATGTTGTTCCGCCTAAACACTGCTTCCTAACCGATGCCTTGACTTTCGCTCCATATCTCCGGGGACGTCCGGTACTCATGTTAAACGCGCTCTGGGACACGACCATACCAAAAGAAGCTACACTAGATTTCTGGGAAGCCTGTCATAAACCTTCGATTATGTGGCTCCCCGGCACTCATATTACATTCTGGCTGTGGTACCCAATCATCGAGCAGAAAATTGCTGGTTTTCTGATCTCAACCTTCGGCATGCCGAGCAAACGCCAGGCATGATTTACCCAAAACCCGATACCCACCACCGATCTAACCAGGTCGCTATCGCACAGAATAATAGATAAAGTCCCTACTGCATCTAATTTGCCTCATGTATACTTTGCTGCTACAATGTAAGTCGGCCTTTTTAGGACAGACTTCAGGGCAACAAGGAACGCCAGCTAACATTGAACAGCGAATCAGCCGACCTTATATCAAAGTTCAAACTTATGTTTGAGCCGGGCTCCATTGCCTTTCTGGGAGCCACCAATGACCCCAGAAAGTGGGGCTTCCGCATACTAGCCAACATCGTAACAGGTGGATTCAAAGGAAAAATATATCCGGTAAATCCAACCAAAAAAGAAGAGATCCTGGGGTTAAAAGTATATAAGAGCGTTGGCGAAGTCCCCGAAACACCAGACCTGGCTGTCATCGTGATACCTCCATCAGGCGTGCCCGCAGCTTTAAGGGAATGTGCCACTAAAGGCATAAAAATGGCACTGGTCATAACCGCTGGCTTCGCCGAGGTCGGCGTAGAAGGACAAAGGCTACAGCAAGAGATGGTCGAGATAGCCAACAGCACTGGCCTGAGATTTATGGGGCCTAACTCTAACGGTATTGTCAACCCTCATCACAGATTCTACCCCGAGATGCCACCTATTTTCCCCCGCCCAGGTCCCATCTCCATAGTCTCTCAGAGTGGAAACATAGTTGGAACCATAATGCGCCTGTCGATAGACAGCGGCTTCGGCTGTGCCAAATGCGTCAGCAGCGGTAACGAAGCGAACATCCACTCACATGATTACATCAGATATTTAGCTGACGACCCGCAGGCTAAAGTTATACTCAGCTATGTAGAAGGCTTCAAGGACGGTAGCAGATTCTTTGAGACGGCTAAGGAAGTAAGTAAGAAAAAACCGATTGTTCTGCTTAAGGCGGGTGAAACGCCAGCCGGAGCTATTGCTGCCAGGTCACATACCGCGTCTCTGGCCGGCTCATATGCCCTGTTCGACGCCATGTGCAAGCAATCCGGTGTAATAAAAGTAACCAGTCTGGACGAACTTGTCGACACTGGCATTGCACTAATGTGCCACCCGTTACCCCGGGGTAGAAGGGTCGGCATAGTTACTGCCGGCGGTGGATGGGGAGTTCTAGCTGCCGATGCCTGTGCCAGACTAGGGCTGGATGTAGTCTCCCTACCTCCCGAGACCATTAGTGAGCTGGATAGCTTCATGCCAGCATGGTGGAGCCGAGGCAATCCGGTTGACTTGGTCGCCGGCGTCTTCGGAGACCCTGTAATAAAATGTATTGAGGTGATTTTGCGCTGCCCTGCAGTTGACGGAGTCATATTTTTGGGATTAATGCCTGCCTTACCTATGCAGCAGTTCGCACTTGCTGCCCAAAAAAATGATAGGGAACGCCTGCGGGAGGTACTTGTTTCAGGAATAGCCGGTATCTTCGATAAGTTCCATGAATTGTCCGATAAGTACAAAAAACCTATCATCGTCGCCTCCGAGCCGATGGCCTTCGCTGCCAACCTGACGAGAAAAATAGTCCGGACGTTAGCGGACATGAACTCCGTGTGTTACGATATGCCACACAAAGCTGCCACAGCTTTCGCTAATCTGGCAAAATATAGCGAATACCTGAACCAGAAAATCAGCTAACCACAACCCCTGGATAGAATCAAAGATTGCAAGCTGGACAGCACCCTAATATAATGGTACTAAATCTGTAATGGGGCTTCGCAATCAGAGTTCATCATTTGCTATATTTATCTCTAACGCTGGGGCATTTCTGAAAATCGGCCTGACTGACCGGGTACTATGACTAAGCTGAATAAAGCTTTATCGATTTTCCTGATTGTAGCCATAGTGGCTACATTGGGCTCCATTATCTATCTGGCGGTTACGCCAAATGAAGGCGAAAAATTCACTGAGTTTTATATTCTAAGTGCAGAAAGCAAGGCTCAGGATTATCCAAAGCAAGTAATTTCAGGTGAAGCTGTTGACATAGTACTCGGTATAATCAACCACGAATATCAGCCAGCAAGCTACAGGGTCAACATCAACATTGACGGCATCGAAGTTGGAGAAGCAAATGTAGGGACGCTGGCACATGAGCAAAAATGGGAGCAGAAAATCAGCTTCACTCCTCAAATCGCCGGCGAAAGACAGAGAGTCGATTTCTACCTGTACAAAAACGGTGAGGCTAAACCTTATCTGGAAAAACCCCTCAGGCTATACATCAATGTCGTTACCCCATAGCGGTTTTTACTCATGTTTACAAAGATACTACTACCAGTTCAGGCAGCTAAAAAACGTCAGACAGGTTAGGGGACAAAGTTGTGTATGACACCATAATAATCGGCGCGGGGGCAGTTGGCAACTATCTAGCTGGGAGATTAGCCCAGCTCGGCTACAAGGTGCTCGTCCTGGAAAAGAAGGCATCTGCCGGGCAGGATGTTTGCTGCACCGGTATTGTCAGCAAAGAATGCCTTGATTTGCTGCAGCTTGATAGTAACCTAATTTTTAGACAAGTTAGCTCAGCCAGATTTTTAGCACCTTCGGGCAAACCGCTGAAACTGTGGAGGAGCCATAAGGTGGCTTACATCATTGACAGGCCATCGCTTAACCTGGCGCTGGCAGACCGTGCTCAGGAATCCGGTGCCTGTTACCTTTTCGGTGCACAGGTGACTGATATACAAGCTGGAGTCGAGAACCTCCAGGTATCAGTAAATTATAGAGGACAAAGAAGACTATTTGAAGCCGATACAGCGGTCATAGCCACAGGTTTTGGTTCATCTCTGCCGTGTAGACTCGGTTTAGGAGAGATAAAACATTTCGTCATAGGGGCTCAAGCCGAGGTAAACATGACCAACCCTGACGAGGTGGAAATTTACTTCGACCAGAGATTGGCTCCTGGCGGTTTTGCCTGGCTGGTACCCACCAGCGAAAATAGAGGTCTAGCTGGACTATTAACATACCAACAGCCCGAAGAAAACTTAAACAACTTTTTATCATACCTTAAAACCCAAGGTAACATAACCTCAACCGAAGTTACCCTGAGTTATGGGGCTATTCCCCTACGTCCCCTCCCCAGGACATACACCGACCGGATTCTGGTGGTCGGGGAGACAGCCGGACAGGTCAAAACAACCACTGGTGGTGGCATATATTACGGACTGTTATGCGCTGACATAGCCGCTGATACCCTCCATAGAGCATTTCGAGCTCATGACTTCTCTGAATCCAGACTGGTTGCATATCAGAAGGAGTGGCAAGCCAGATTGGGCAAAGAACTGCAAATTGGCTACTGGGCACATAGCTTTTTCCGGAAACTTGATAATCGACAGATTGAATGGTTACATAATTTCATAAACAAAAGCGGCATACCACAGTTTATAGCCGAGCTTGATGACTTCTCTTTCGACTGGCATAGTGAAATCATACTAAAAACACTGAAGCACCTGGCTTTCGCCAGTCCCACTCGAGCAATAAAGATTCTTAGAGAAATTAATGCCACCACAAATTAGTTAAATTGCCAGTAGCTTGACAACGTCGAAAGGTTTAAAATTGGACTAAAATAAGCCGAAAACCTTTTTTACTTTACAGTATAGCTGGGAGATAAAAAGATGAAAGCAATATTCCTTTGTGGAGGCATCGGTAAGAGGATGTTCCCTATAACCGAGGACAAATTCCTGATAAATTTCCTGAGCAAAACACTGCTTCAGCATCAGATGGAAGCAGCCAAACAAGCTGGTATAAATCAGTTCCTTATCATCGGCAATACAGCAAACATGAGACAAATAGAACAAATAACTGAAACTGTCTCCGGTGCTAAAATTGAGCTAGCTCTGCAAAAACAACCTCTGGGTATCGCCGACGCATTAGAAGGCGCCGCATCTTTCATGGATGGAGATATCCTGATAGTGAACCCTAACGATATTTTTGCGGCTTCAGCATACACCAGCCTTATTAAGGAGATAAAAAAGAAATCTGCAACCTCCTATATGCTCGGTTACCAGACTAAAAGATATTTCCCCGGTGGCTACTTGGTTATGAACTCACAGAATGAGCTCAAACACATTGTTGAAAAGCCAAAGCCGGGTCAGGAGCCAAGCGATTTAATAAATATCCTGGTTCATCTTCATACAGACCCCGAAAAACTCTTGGAATACATCAAAAAAGTCAAAACAAATAAGGATGATGTCTACGAATGTGCACTGGACAACATGGTCAAGGATGGAAATAAAATCAAGGTTATCTCCTACGCGGACTTCTGGGCACCTATGAAATACCCCTGGCACGTCTTCGATGCGGTCAAATATCTCCTCGATATAAGCCAGCCAAGAATTTCGACTTCGGCTCATATTTCAGGAAAAGCCACAATTGAGGGCAAGGTTTTTATAAGTGACAACGTTAGAGTTATGGAAAACGCGGTGATAAGAGGGCCCGCCTACATTGGCCCAGACTCCATAATAGGCAATAATGTCCTGGTGCGGGACTACAGCCATATCGGAGCCGATTGTGTCATCGGCTACTCTACAGAGGTCAAAGGCTCCTATATCGACGACGGCTGCTGGATACATTCCAGCTACATAGGTGACTCCATAATAGGCAAAGGTTGCTCCCTTGGCGCAGGCACCGTCCTGGCCAACTTCCGTTTTGACGAGCAGAACATCTCAGTTATGGTTGGGAATGAAGTTATAGATACTGGACGTTATAAGCTCGGAGCAATCATCGGCGACAATTCCAAAACTGGAATCAACGCCAGCGTCATGCCCGGCATCAAAATCGGCCCAAACTCCATTGTAGGTTCTCATGCCTGTCTAACCAAAGACCTGGAACCTGAAAAAATGATACTACTCGAACCACATTACCGAACTCAGCCTAACCCAGTTAAGCTTGACGAGGCGAAGAGAAAGGAACTGAAAGAAAAACTCGAGAGGCTGGGCGTTACAAAATCAGAAAATGATTAAGCCACCAAATTTAAAAAATATGCCTCAGCACGTAGCCATCATCATGGATGGCAACGGTCGTTGGGCAAAGCAACGTGGCCTGCCCAGATTAGCTGGGCACAAGCAAGGAGTCGACACGGCTCGAAATGTAGTAGAAATCTTCATGAAATACAAAATTCTCTATCTCACTCTATATGCTTTCTCCACCGAGAACTGGAACCGACCTAAACGAGAGATAAATGGGATATTTAAAATACTGGAGGAAGGGCTTGATCAAGGAATCAAATTTGCCCAGGGCAATGACATAAAAATCCGCCACCTGGGTAAGCCTGACGGACTGCCACCCAGGCTACAGGAGAAAGTAAAGCAAGGCCTGGAACTGACTCAGAATAACGAACGAATAACTGTCAGTCTGGCTTTCAATTACGGGGGCAGAGATGAGATTATCGAGGCAGTAAGGCATCTTATTTCTGACGGTATTTCACCTCCGCAGATAAATGGAAAATTTTTCCGCCAGTATCTTTACACTGGTGATATCCCTGACCCTGACTTAATAATTCGCACCGGTGGCGAAATGCGGCTGAGTAACTTCCTAATATGGCAGTCCGCCTACGCTGAGATATATTTCACGCCGGTTTTATGGCCAGATTTTGGCAAAAAAGAACTCGACGAGGCACTTACTGCCTACAGCCAACGCCAACGCCGTTTTGGTAGCTTACCACCAGAGTAAAATATACCAGACACTAAACAAGCTGTGCTCAGATACCGGGAGTGAAATAATATCAATAGTGCCTGAATTTGCATTTTGCTTATAGCTATGTTATACTAACGACATAACTTAAGAGTG
>CAZUEB010000065.1:0-7912 GCA_964619115.1 uncultured Dehalococcoidales bacterium | reverse complement strand
TTGCCGGCATGGATATACCCCCACTAATCGATGAGCAGGTCATCTTAATCGGCGGAGAGATAAAGACTGCCCAGTATGGTTTCCCCGGCACTCCGGACCTGGCGAAGAACGTGGTATCGGCGCTGGGACCCAGAAACGCCGTCATACTGGCTAATCACGGCGTTCTGGCTGTGGGCAGGGACATGCGTGAAGCCCTGACTATCTGTGAGCTGGCGGAGGAGCTGGCGAAAATATACGTCTCTGCACTGGGCCTGGGCAGGGTTAACCAGCTCCCTGCTGAGGTGATTGAGCTGGAGCGGGCATTTTTCACTGCCACATACGGTGAGAGCGAGGAATAGCCTTAGCCAGTCTGGCTTTTTGCCGGCTCCCTTATCACTATCGACAGTATGAAGTTTATGCCTAATAATCCCGCGATGAATGCCAACGGTAAAATCCACTGCCCGGTGGTTCCGCGCATGAATTCCATTGTGGGAACTATAAGTACGGCGGCGGCGTTTCCCAAGAGCTGCAAATAACCCACGGAGATGCCGGCGAATCTGGCGCCCGTAATCTCAGCGGACATGGTCAGCATTATGGGCAATGCGGAAATCAGGAAGAAGCCCAGCATTATGCCATTTACCATGTTAAGACCATAACCCTTGGAGAGCATCAGGGCGACGATGGCCGCGGCTCCTATCACAGATGCCAGTATTAGAAATGGCTTTCTCTTCATTATTTTGTCCGAAATCATGGGGATGACGATGCAGCCAATCATGCCGCTGAGAATCAGTATTGCGGATATAGTGCCGGCATCGGTCATTTGAATCTGATGCAGTTCGTTCAGCATTTTTTCCAGCCAGGTAGCCAGCCCGTTGAAAACCCCGATACCTATCAGGGCTATGAAGCCGAGAATTACGAAATTCCTCATCTTTAGAATATGCTTGATACCCTGCCAGCCGGTGACTTCCTGGTGGACTTCTACTTCTCTCGGAGGGGTTGCCGGGTGTGGCTTTACCAGTGAGAAGAATAACAGGATACCCAGGACGCCCATGGCGCCGTAGATTATGAGCATTGTTTCATAGCTCAGCGATTGCACCAGCACTGGTGTTAATCCCAGCCCGACCATCATGCCTATGAACAGTGCCATGGAGCCGAGCCCCACTGCGGTGGCCTCTTCTTTCTGTGGAAACCAGGTCATGGCAAGCTTGGTAACGCCGTTCAGTACAAAAGGTTGCCCTATGGCAATTCCTATCTGGGAAATCAGGAGTACGGTCAATGAATCGGGACTAAACAGGCGCAGTATGGCGAATATGCCGGTAAAAAGGGCACCTATGCCAACTCCGTATTTAAATCCCTTCTTATCGATTATCATGCCGGCAGGCATGGTGAGTAAAACCTGCACCAGTGGGAAAACAAGTGTGAACCACATAACGCTGCTTGCAGGTATGCTTAGACGGTCTTCAATAAAAGTGTCGATGGCGGCGAAGTTGAGCCAGTACAGCTGAGTAAGCGCGGCTATGTACATGTAGATAGCCAGAATAACCCATCTGTATTTGTAGATTTTGTATTCGCCCATTGCTTGCCCCCTCTCTGTGTTTAAATATTTGCAGCTTACGGCGAAGTTGTGGTGCTTAATGGACGTAGTATACAACTTGAAAAGCCAGTTGGAAAGGGGGTAATGGGCATACCTGAAGGGGTTTTGTAAATTTTTGCGGCGTTTAGTCTAGGAAATTTGCCAGAAGCTGAGAAAACTCCCCGGCTCTTTGCTTGTAGACGCTGTGTCCGCAGCCTTCGAAGATATGTAGCTGGCAATCGGGAATCAGCTCAGCGGCAACGTAGGCATGAGATGCAGGTACGATACGGTCCCCAGAACCCCAGACCAGTAAAGTGGGCATAGTCAGTTCACAAAGCCGGTCCTGCAGTACTGTAGTCTGTCCTCTCAACGTTATCATGGTCTTGCCTACGTCCATCTTGACCCGGGTAACGGGGTTGGCGAATCTGAAGGGGGCATAAAATAAACGAGCCAGCCATTTAACACCCTTTAAGACGGCAATGCCAGCCTCCCCGAGAGACCGGCTAAGTGCCGGATGAGACAGTAGCCTGACCCACAGCGCAGCTTCAATCCCCAGGCACCAGCTGCTTACCAGCACCAGCCCTTTTACTTTCTGGGGAGATTTCAGTGCGTAATGTAGGGCGATGCCGCCGCCAATCGAATGTCCCACCAGATGGAAGCTCTCGATGCCCAGTGCGTGCGTGAAGTCTTCTATGAAAGCTACGTACTCTGGTAGGTGAAACTTATCATTAGCCGACTGGCTGTGGCCGAAGCCAGGGAGGTCGGGTATATATACGCTGTAATACTTGGAGAGCTCTTCTGAGCTTTTTAGCCAGGCCCTGGCACCATCGCCACCACCGTGAATTATAACCAGCGGTTCGCCTTGCCCACCGGAAAAGTAGCGAATGTTGAGGCTGCCAAGTTTTATCCTTTTACTCTGCATATTGTTGGATATTTCGTTATTACTTTCCTGAGATGGGCAGGCTATTTAATATCTTCTCCGGCCTCCTCCTCCTTTGCCAGACCCACCTCTACCGCCGCCACCGCCACTGTACCCACCTCTACCGCCGCCACCACCACCATAGGAACCACCTCTGCCGCCATAGGAACCGCCTCCTCTGCTATCGGTACGAGGACGGGCACCACTCACAGCTATTGCTCGATTGTGTAGCATTTTACCATTCAGTCCAGTAATTGCTGCCTGGCCTTGAGACAAAGTCGGCATTTCAACAAAAGCGAATCCCTTGGATTGCCCGCTATATTTGTCCTTTATGATGCTTACAGACGCCACTTCTCCAAAAGCCGAGAATTCTTCCCGCAATTCCTCTTCCGTTACCTCATAGGCTAAGTTACCCACATAGATATTCAATTGGTACCTCCTTTAGTTGATACGTAATGGGAACATACATAGGCTGGGAATACCCGGCCTATGTATGTTTTTAAGTGCAGACTAAAGTTATCTGCTTAGTTTGGCCTTATTGTAGCAATCGCTACAATATACTGGTCTGCCTTCGCGCGGTTCGAACGGCACTTCGGTGTCTTTGCCACATTGGGCGCAAGTTGCGGGGAACATTTGCCTTTGTGACCTGAAGCCACCGTTTCCGTAACGCTCTGACTTCCTTGCCTGTCGGCAGGATTGACAGCGCTTGGGCTCGTTGGTGTAGCCTCTGGACGCGAAGAGTTCTTGTTCTTCAGCACTGAATGTGAAGGTAGTTCCGCAATCGGAACACTGGATTGACTTGTCCTGAAAACTCATCGGATGACCTCCTCTCTTATAAATAGTTGGCTCGAGTTGGGGTCATCCAATACTTGGGTGGATGTAAATAATCTAACTAAGTTTGTGATAACCTAAACTGAAACCACTAAAGAGACATTGTACCATTAAAGGGTAGCGCTTTGCAAGAGCCCGTGAAAACTCCCCGCGAAGAAGGACTGCCGGGACTGAAATGGCTATGAATTCGATTTCAGGGTATAATAATGTGTCGCGAAAACAGGTGGAGATATATTGATTGCGAGATTGAGCCCCAATTGTTTAAGTGTGAATTTGGAGGAGTGAAATGGGGAAAATGATTGTCGTAGCTGGTAAAGGTGGTGTGGGTAAGACGGCTATCGCTGCCTTGCTCATAGATGTGCTGTCTAAGAAAGGGGTTGTTCTGGCTATAGATGCTGATCCTGCCACCAACCTCAATGCTGCTCTAGGTCTGCCGCTGGGGGGAACCGTAGGCCGGGCTCGCGAGGATGTCACTGACGATATACAGAAGGGGCGTCTTTCTCCCACAGTACCCAAGCAAGATGTCCTGGATATGAAGATACGGGAAGCCCTTGTAGAGTCGGCTAAGGTTGACTTGCTGGCTATGGGGAGGCCTGAGGGACCGGGATGTTATTGCGCCGCCAATCACATGCTGCGCCTTTCTATCGATAGATTAGCTAAGAACTACGATTATACGGTTGTCGATTCTGAGGCGGGGATGGAGCATATAAGCCGCCAGACGACGCGAGACGTGGACTTTCTGCTTATTGTGTCCGATGTGACCATGCGGGGCATCACTACGGCGGCTAGAATGAAAGATTTAATTAAGGAGATGAGAACTAAGGTGGGGAAGGTATCTCTAGCAGTAAACCGGGTTAAGAACGGTCTGCCGCAAGAGATAGGGAAGGCTGTCGGTGATTTCGGGCTCGACCTGGTGGCTACTGTACCCGAGGACCAGAATCTTACCGATTTGGATATAAAGGGCAAGCCGATAATAGAACTTCCCGAGAATTCACCGCTCAGGCAGGCGGCAAAGGAAATAATCTCTAAGCTTGGGCTATGAGTCTATTGCGCAGGAGCATATAACATGGGACTTAAGGATAAAAAGTTGATTAGCCTGCAGGAAATCGAGGGAGCGATAAGCCCGCATACAAAGCAAGTGGATGTGGCTCTCAAAACCCGGAAAGAAGCCCTTGAGTACGTCTCTGATGTGCCTAAATTAGCCGAGTTTATCGGTGGCAAGGTGGAATCATTGGGAATTGGCGAGGACTGGGCAATAAGTAAAGAAATCTTTCCCGGTGTGCTGGTCTTTTTTGCTTTTAACCGCACCGATGATGAGTTCCCCAGCAGTCTGAAAGTCCTGTTCTCCGGTGACAGGATAAAGCTGATGAAGGGGGAGGACCTGGCTGGCTTCGTTATTCTCTATGTAATTCATATGCTTAGATATGTGAGAGATAGTAATCCAGGGAAACAACTTCCCGAGGTTTGTTATAGAGTATAAGTTGATAGTCGTTGTGGAAAACATAGCGACAGAGCAATCTTAGTTCTTCTGTCATCGCGAGGGGCGCGAGCCCAGTGGCGATCTTGGCCGAGGTAGACGTGGGTAATAGGCGGGATTGCTTTGCTCGGCTCACAATGATAGGTTGAATGGAGTAATGAATGGCAGGTAACCTCAACTTGGAGTTTGTCTTTAACCCTGAATCGGTGGCTGTAGCTGGAGTTTCGCTCAGTAAGGGCTATGACGGTATGGCTGAAACTTATGTAAAAGCCCTGCTGGAGTGCAAATTCAACGGTCCGATTTATCCCATTAACCCAAAAGGCGGTGAGCTTAAAGGCTTAAAAGTCTATCCGAATGTTAAGGATGTCCCGGGTTCGCTTGATTATGTCATATCCTGTATCCCGGCGGCTGCAGTGCCGCAGTTAATCAGAGATTGTGCCTACAAAGGGGTGAAGGTAGTGCAATTCTTCACCTCTGGTTTCGGCGAAAATGGCACCAATGAAGGCATGAGGCTGGAAGCGGAGGTTTGTGCTCTGGCTAAGCGAGGTGGCGTCAGGCTTATAGGCCCTAATTGTATGGGAGTGTATTCTCCCAGGTCCGGTTTATCTTTTGCCCCTGATTATCCAACGGAGAGCGGGTCGGTGTCTTATATCTGTCAGAGTGGCGGCAATGCTATTTATTTTATCAGGTATGCGGCTCAGCGCGGTGTCCGTTTCAGTAAAGTTATTTCCTTCGGTAACGCCGCAGATATCAATGAAAATGAGTTGATGGAGTATTTCACCGATGACCCTGAGACCGGAATAATAGCTGCCTATATCGAGGGTTTTAAGAATGGAAGGCGTTTTAGTAAAGCCGTTAGAAGAGCGGCAGCGGTCAAGCCAGTGATAGTGATTAAAGGTGGTTATACCGAGGCTGGAGCCAGGGCGGCGGCTTCTCATACCGGCGCTCTGGCTGGTTCGGCTAAGATATGGGATGGACTTGTGCGGCAGGCAGGAGTTATTCCCGTAGCTACTCTGGATGAGCTGGGTGATATACTGGTTACCTTTCTCTATTTGCCTGTGCCTAAGGGGCGAAGGCTGGCTGTTCTTGATGTTGGTGGTGGAGCGGCGGTTATGGCTACAGATGCTTACGTCTCCGCAGGGCTTGAGTTACCACAGCTGCCTGAGAAGTTGCGCCAGAAGGCAAGGGGGCTTCTCGACCCCGATGCCGCCGGGCTGAGCGTCAACAATCCTTTCGACCTCGGCGGTCAATACTTTAATACCTTAGGCACCTACCCCCTTATGAACATGCTGTTGGATGAAGGCGTTATTGATATCATCGCCTTCCATCTGCATCTGGGCATAAACCCGCCATTTCCCTCTATGCCCAGAGAATTCGCGATTGCTATACTGGATAACGCCATTAGAGTTTATACTGAGACTGGCAGGACGATGGTGGTGGTGATCGACCAGCTTACCAACACCGAAAGCTGGGAAACTGCCGTTGCCTGCCAGGAAAGATGTAAACAGGCGAAAATACCTGTCTATTTCTCGGTGCATGGTGCAGCCATGGCTCTCGACCGATTTATAAGTTATCACGAAAAAAGGAGAGGTTGACAAGAGATGCCACAGGAGAATATATCTGCATTGTTTAAGCCGATTACCATCAAAGGCATGGAAATCAGGAACCGGGTGGTGATGGCGCCTTTACAGCTAAGTTTGGGATTCCGTAGCCAAAGGGCAAGGGCTTTTTATCTCGAGCGTGCCCGAGGAGGCACAGGTGCCATCACTTTGCCGGCTACGGCGGTGGATATTTTATTCTCTGACGAAGCCTGGGGCAAAAGCGGAGCTTTAGCTTCATTTTTGCAGGGGCTATCGTCTCTGGTCGCGGACATTCATAATACCGGGGCTAAGGTGGGCATTCAATTATGGCATGGCTTTAATTTTCCTGTCCGGCTCAGCGGTGTGCAGGGGGAATTGATTGCCCCTTCGCCCACGGGAGATGCCCGGGAGCTCAAGGCGGCCGAGATTAAAGTGATAGTTGGCAAGTTCGCTGCCGCCGCGGCCAGTGCCAGGGAAGCCGGGCTGGATTTTGTGAATCTCCATGGCGCCCATGCCTACTTGTTGCACCGGTTCTTCTCACCGCTGGATAACCAGCGGAGCGACAAATATGGAGGTAGCGTGGACAAGAGGATGACCTTTGCCCTTGAGTGCCTCAAGGCAGTCCGGAAGGCTGTGGGCGAGGAGTACCCCTTGTTCTGGAGGCTATCTGCCGAAGAGGGAATAGTGGGCGGCATTACGCTGGAGCAGAGCATTAAATTGGCTCAGGCGCTGGAAAAAGCCGGAATTGATGTCATCGATGTTTCTTATGGTCGGTTTCCCAGGCAGATTATGCCTTCAAAAAAGCAGCCCATGGGCACCTACGTTTCTCAGGCTGAGGCGGTAAAGCAGGCAGTAAACGTCCCGGTAATCGCCGTGGGGCGAATCAACTCACCGCAGCTAGCCGGAGATATTGTCTCTCAGAACAAAGCTGACCTTGTAGCCCTGGGGCGTCAGCTTATAGCTGACCCTTATTGGCCGAAGAAGGCGCAGGAAGGCAGATTTAGCGACATAGTTTTGTGTGATTCGTGCAACAGAAATTGCGTCAGGTCTATTCCTGAAAACAGGGAGCGCACTGGCTCCGAGGACTTGTCATTGTGCAGCGTCAATGACCGTGCTGGCAGAGAGTGGCTTATGTGAACGCAGGAATACAAAATGTTTATCCCTCCCCTGGTGGGAGGGAGTTAGAGGGAGGGGGATTACCTCTAGTTTCACCCTCACCCAAGCCCTCTCCCGTCAAGGGAGAGGGAAAAAGTTAAACAAATAATTGGCGCCTAGGCGATTCTGCCGAATTCCTTCTCCAGTTGATGTGAGCTTAGGTGTATCATGGTGGGTCTGCCGTGGGGGCAGGTGCGGGGTTGTTTGGTCTGCTCCAGTTGTTTTATCAGCTCTCTCATCTCCTCGGAGGTTAGCGATTGCCCGGCTCTGACGGCGCTGTGACAGGCTACGGACTGAGCTATTTTTTCCTCACGCTTCGACGGCTCCTCTTCGGCGGTTAGCGAATCCAACAATTCTCTCACTGCTTCAGTTAGATTCCCCCCCTTCATCATCGCTGG
>CAZUEB010000064.1:0-7926 GCA_964619115.1 uncultured Dehalococcoidales bacterium | reverse complement strand
GATTTGTTCCTTAACGAAACTGCACGGCTGGCTGATGTAATTTTGCCGGCAGCCAGTTTTGCCGAGAAGGATGGTACCTTCACCAATACCGAACGGCGCATACAGCGAGTGAGGAAGGCAATCAAACCTGTAGACAACTCCAAGCCTGACTGGTGGATTATATGCCAGCTAGCCAGGAAAATGGGCTCACAGAGTTTCGATTTCGAGAGCCCCTCCCAGGTCATGGATGAAATTGCCAGATTGACACCCAGCTATGGAGGCGTCAACTATGAACGCCTGGAGGAATGCGGGCTGCAATGGCCCTGCCCAACAAAAGACCACACGGGTACACCTATACTGCATGTGGGTAGATTCGCCTGCGGGCTGGGAAAATTCACACCGCTGCAATATAAGCCACCAGCCGAACTGCCTGACAAGGAATATCCACTCATGCTTACAACTGGGCGCAGCCTGTACCATTATCATACGGGTACGATGACGCGTAAAGTTACCGGACTCAACACCATTGAACCTGAGGGGGTAGTGGAGCTAAATCCGTCGGATGCTTCCTCCCTGAAAATCAAGAATGGCAATACAGTCAAGGTGATTTCCCGCCGCGGTGAGGTAATAGTCAAGGCAAAAGTGACTGAGAAATCACCGCCAAAAGTGGTATTCATGACCTTTCACTTTGCCGAGAGCGCCGTTAATATATTGACCAATGCTGCATTAGACCCGGTAGCCAAAATTCCTGAGTTTAAAGTTTGCGCCGTGCGAATCGAGAAGGTTTAGTAATGGAACCGAAATTATTAGCACCACAGACAGATAATGAATTGCAAAGCGGAAAAAATGCGGCTTGTATGCTAAAAAAATCCAAAAATGCTAATGGGTGATACTTGACCATTGAGACATCTCATGTTAAACTACGTGATTTGTTAGTGGTATTTCTAAATAGCAAGTTCCCTGATAGAAAAAGACGGCAAACCATCCTGTAATTATACTGACTATGCCCTCTAACAGGGGAGCTTAGCGTAGCTCTATACGCAATCGACCGAAAGGAAGTTAACAAAAAACTGACTAAGACAGCGAGAGCGTCGACAGACCTGATAGAGCAAATCCGCGCAGTCCTTGCTCCATTCCGAGGTCGCCAGGGTGTTCTCATACCAGCACTCCAGGCTGTACAAGGTAAATTTGGTTATTTGCCCGAGGTTGCAATAGAAGAGATCGGGCAGGTAGCAGGTATATCACCAAATGCAGTTTACGGCGTAGCCAGTTTCTATTCTCAGTTCCGCTTCGTCAAGCCCGGAGAGCATATGATTAAGGTTTGCCTTGGGACCGCCTGCCATGTTCGTGGTGCTATGGGAATAGTCGATGCGTTAAAACGAGATGCAGGTATGGAGCCCGGAAAAACCACTCCCGACGGCAAGTTCAGCATGGAAGAAGTTCGATGCTTTGGTGCCTGTGCCCTGGCCCCTGTTATGGTAGTCGACGATGAAGTTTTTGGCACTGTAACAGCAGCAAAAAGCAGGGAAATACTGGACAAATTCCGATAGTTTTACCAAAAGGAATTCACATGGATTTTACTGAAATCGTCGATAAAGCAAATGCAGAATGGCAAGCTTTGTGGCATGGTGATAAGCCTTTAATACTGGTAGGATTAGCCACCTGCGGTATGGCGGCAGGGGCTAACGCAGTAGTGAAAGCTATCGAGAACGAGCTAAGTCAGCGCAATATAGAGGCTACCATTATTCCCGTGGGCTGTATAGGGCTCTGTTATCTTGAACCTTTAGTCGACATTGTTAAGCCAGGACGCCCTCGAATTTGTTACACCCACGTCACACCCCAAAAAGTAGCGGAACTCATCGAAGACTATCTTGTCAATGATAATCCTCGCACTGACCTGGCACTTGGCACCATTGGCGAGGGTAGCATAGCAGACATACCAAAATTTTACGAGCTCCCAATGCTCAAGCCACAGGTCAGGATAGCAACCAGAAATTGTGGAAATATCAATCCTGAGAACATAATGCATTGCATAGCCAAGGGAGGCTACAGCGGCCTGGCTAAAGCGCTGAAAATGCAGCCTGAAGAAGTCATCAAAGAAGTCAGTGAATCTGGGTTGCGCGGACGTGGCGGCGCTGGCTTTCCCACAGCTAGAAAATGGGAGGAGGCACGTAACAGCAAGGCTACACCCAAGTTTGTAGTATGCAATGGCGATGAAGGAGACCCAGGTGCTTTTATGGACCGGTCTGTTTTTGAGGGGGACCCCCATGCTATTCTTGAGGGGATGGCTATTGCCGGT
Source organism: uncultured Dehalococcoidales bacterium (assembly GCA_964619115.1). GTDB lineage: Bacteria > Chloroflexota > Dehalococcoidia > GIF9 > UBA5629 > 9FT-COMBO-48-23. Next base: position 5,648 of record CAZUEB010000064.1, on the reverse strand, counting down.
TATGCTATTGGCACGCCAAATGGCTACATATATGTTCGCGCCGAGTATCCATTGGCGGTGAGCCGCCTCAATATTGCCATAAGCCAGGCAAAAAAGCTGGGTTTGCTTGGCGATAACATCCTGGGCAGCGAATTCAGCTTCAATATTGAAATAATGCAGGGTGCTGGCGCTTTTGTATGCGGCGAGGGCAGCGCCTTAATGTACTCCATAGAAGGTAGGCGTGGAATGCCCAGGGTAAGGCCACCACGCTCAGTAGCATCAGGATTGTGGGGCTTACCCACTTCCTTGAACAATGTGGAAACCTTCGCTAATGTGCCATCTATTATTTCCCGCGGGGGAAAATGGTATGCCAGCTATGGCACAGAGACGAGCAAAGGAACAAAAACTTTCGCCCTAACAGGCAAAATAGAACGACCGGGACTGATTGAAGTACCCATGGGAATAACCTTACGCCAGATAATCTATGATATCGGTGGTGGAATCCCCGGAGAGAAGCCTTTCAAGGCTATACAGACAGGAGGACCTTCCGGAGGATGTCTGCCAGCGAGCCTGCTGGATACACCAGTAGACTTCGAGACACTTGCCAAAGCTGGCTCTATCATGGGCTCCGGCGGCATGGTGGTGGTAGACGAAGATACCTGCATGGTAGATGTTGCTCGATATTTTATCGCCTTCTGTCGCGATGAGTCCTGCGGCAAATGTATACCCTGCCGGGAAGGATTGCCCCTGATGAGCGACATCCTCGAGAGGATAACGGAAGGCAACGGAAATGCTGAAGACATAGAACGATTGATTGACCTGGGCGAGACGATTAAGAATGCCGCCTTGTGCGGCCTGGGTACATCATCTCCCAACCCGGTCCTAACCAGCATCCGTTATTTCCGGGACGAATGGGAAGCTCATGTTATCCAAAAAAAGTGCCCGGCACTGGTATGCAAAGCTCTCATAAACTTCTATATATTGCCTGATAAATGTGCCGGCTGCGGCATATGCCTTCGGGCGTGTCCCGTGGAGGCAATCAGCGGCGGCAAGAGAATGGTTCACGTCATCGACCAAGAAAAATGTATCAAATGCGGAACCTGCCTGGAGAAATGCCCTGAGCGCTTCAATGCCATAATCAAGGCGACAGGAGAGCAAATCGCCGTGCCCAAAGAGCCGGTACCAATAACTACCGCTTAAAAAGAGCAAGCAAATATGGATACTATCACTTTAACCATAGATGGAGTCGAGGTCAGGACTACCAGGGGCAAGAGAATCCTGGAAGCAGCACTGGATGCTGGCATTTACATACCTAATCTGTGCGCACTTCGAGATATTAAGCTGCCCTTCGGTGCCTGCCGGCTGTGCCAGGTACAAATAGAAGGCAGACGAGGCACTATCACCGCCTGCAGTGAACCTGCAGCCGATGGTATGGTCATTCATAGTAACACACCTGAAGTAAACAGCCTGCGCCGAAAAGTTCTCGAAATAATGCTAGCCAGGCATCCACATGACTGCTTAACCTGCTGGCGAAGGGAACGCTGCCAGCCATTCGACATATGCTTGCGCAATGTGGCAGTAACCGAGCGTTGCGTTACCTGCCCGAAAAATGGACGTTGCGAGCTACAGCAAGCAGTAGATTTCGTTGGCCTTGATGGAATGCCCTTCCCATACACCAATAAAGGGCTGCCCGTTGAAAAGGAAAACCCATTCATTGTCCGCAACAACAACCTGTGTATTCTCTGCGGTCGCTGCGTTAGGGTTGACCATGAGCTATTGGGCTTCGAAGCTATCGCCTTCAACCTGCGCGGGGCTCAGACCTATATCGGCGGCGCATTCGGTAAACCCCTTATCGAATCAGGATGCACCTTCTGCGGCTCATGCGTGGAAGTCTGCCCCACAGGAGCGCTGATGGACAGAGAAGACGAGTGGAGCCGCTGGCCTGACCGTGAGGCAGCTTCCATTCGCTGCAAATATGCCTGCCCCGCAATGGTAGACGTGCCACGCTTCATACGCTTCATCCGAGAAGGAAAATATAACGAAGCCGTAGCCGTTATCCGTGAAAAAGTTCCTTTTGCGGCTATATGTAGCCTTATTTGCGAGCACCCCTGCGAAGGCGCCTGCCGCCGCGGCAATCTCGACCAGCCTGTTGCCATAAGAGCCTTGGAGCGTTTTGCCGTCGAACGCTCCAGCGAAACTGAAGCTATGAAAGGCTCAAAAGCTGCGGCATCAGGCAAAAAAATAGCCATTGTCGGTTCAGGCCCCACAGGGCTTACCGCAGCCTATTACCTGGCCAAAAATGGTGGCCATGCCGTGACCGTGTTTGAGAGTTCAGGCCAGCCTGGCGGCATGATGCGAACAGTTGTACCTGAATACATCTTGCCTCACCGCATCCTGGACGCCGAAATAGAATCCCTAACCAGGTTAGGGGTTAAAATAAAAACTAACTCCAGGATAGAATCGGTAGATGCTTTACTCAAAGAAGGCTACGACGCCGTGCTTCTGGCTATAGGACACACGACAGAAATGCCCGAACAGCTCGGCGTTAAGGTCAACGAGGAAAATACCATTCAAGTTAACTCCACGAACCTCATGACCAGCAAAAAGGGCGTCTTCGCCGGCGGCGATGCAGTAGCCAAAAAATCATCATTCATTGAAGCCGTGGCTGCTGGCAGAAAAGCAGCCAGCTCCATTGACCGATATCTGGGTGGTCGCGGTGACATCAGCGAAGTCCTGGCGCCTGTCATAGAGGGCGTACCCAGGATAGGCAGAATCGAGAATTTCGCCCAGAGACAGCGGCAAGAGATGCCTGTAACAAAACCAGCCAAACAGATTGGCAACTTCACTCAAGTCGAGCTTGGTTTCAACGATGAGCTGGGAAGTGAGGAGGCAAAGAGATGCATGGGCTGCGACTTGAGGTTTGCCGTAGCCCGTATGATAGCCGGACCGAAAGGCAAAGTTTCCAGGACGCCCGTGCGGACTTAAATAAAATACAAATCAGCATCACTCCTTGGACAGACCATGTACAAGATTGTGGCTAAAGAGAAGCTCTGCCCTGTGGTCGACTTCATGAAAATTGAGGCACCGGAAGTCGCCCAAAAGGCTAAAGCAGGTCAATTCGTCGTTGTCCGTGTCGACGAGGTGGGTGAACGCATACCGCTCACATTAGCTGATTGGGACGCCACAGGAGGCACTGTTACCCTCGTAGCCATGCAAGTAGGAACCACCACATATAAACTGGCCGCACTTAACACCGGTGACCATATATTAGACTTGATTGGCCCTCTGGGATTACCTTCGGAAATAGAGAGTTTCGGCACAGTGATTTGCGTTGGCGGCGGCGTTGGCGTAGCCCCGATATATCCGGTAGCCAGAGCGCTAAAACAAGCAAGAAACAAGGTTATTACCATAATGGGTGCCCGGAGCAAAGACCTGCTTTTCTGGGAAGACCGACTGAGAAGCGTCAGCGATGAATTGATAGTTACCACCGACGATGGCTCCTACGCACGCAAAGGGGTAGTAACAGAGCCATTGAAGGAAATACTTGAGAAAAACAAGCAAGTCAGCCGTGTCATTGCCATTGGCCCGGCTATAATGATGAAATTCTGCTCTTTAACCACAAAGCCTTTTGGAGTTCATACCATCGTCAGCCTGAATTCAATCATGGTGGACGGCACCGGCATGTGCGGCTGCTGCCGTGTTTCAGTAAACGATGTGACTAAATTCGTCTGTGTTGACGGTCCGGAATTCGATGGACACCAGGTCGATTGGGACATCGTGTTCAATCGACAGCGCATTTACTGCGATGAAGAAAGGCAATCGCTGGAACGATGGAAAGCTCATAAGTGTCAGCATTCTTAGAATCTGAGAGTAACGGTGGAAGAGAAACCAAAGCCAAAGCTCGATTTAAATAGAGTGGATATGCCCCGCCAGACTCCGAAGGCCAGGGCGAAAAACTTCAATGAGGTAGCCCTGGGCTATACCCACGATATGGCACTTCAGGAAGCCAACCGCTGTATCCAGTGCCCCAAGCGTCCCTGCGTTGAAGGCTGCCCAGTAAATGTGGACATCCCTGAATTCATAAAGGCATTGCGAGACAAAGATATGCCAGAAGCAGTGCGTATACTCAAAGGCAAAAACGCTTTGCCAGGCATATGCGGACGGGTCTGCCCTCAGGAAACACAGTGTGAAGAGGTATGCACACTATCCAAGAAAGGTGCGCCAATAGCCATCGGCAGATTGGAGAGATATGTGGCTGACTGGGAACGGGAACACAGTACAGAGCTGCCTCCTTCTCCCAATCAACAACCATCTACAGGCAAGAAGGTGGCAGTAATCGGCTCAGGCCCTGCCGGATTGACCTGCGCCGCCGACCTGGCTAAATTCGGACATGCGGTGACTATATTCGAGGCACTGCATACCGCTGGCGGAGTACTGATGTATGGCATACCCGAGTTCAGGATGCCTAAAGCCATTGTCCAGGGTGAGGTGGATTATGTCAGGTCATTGGGGATAGAAATCAGGCTTGACTCGGTGATGGGCAAACTGGCTACTGTGGATGAACTGCTGGAGGGCAAATACGATGCCTTATTCCTGGGCACCGGTGCCGGGCTGCCCATGTTCCTCAATATACCGGGTGAAAACTTGAACGGCGTCTATTCAGCCAACGAGTTCCTCACACGCGTGAACTTGATGAAGGCTTACCTCTTCCCCGAGTACGATACTCCTATAAAAATCGGGAAAAAGGTAGCCGTCATCGGGGGTGGCAACGTGGCTATGGACGCAGCCCGCTGCGCTCTAAGACTTGGCGCTGATGAAGTTTATATCATATACAGACGCTCTCGAGTTGAAATGCCGGCGCGGCATGAGGAAGTAGAAAATGCCGAAGAAGAGGGAATTATCTTTAAGCTACTTACCAATCCTAAACGCTTTATAGGCAACGACCAGGGCTGGATAACCGCCGTCGAATGCTACGAGATGGAGCTGGGCGAGCCGGATGCCAGCGGCAGACGCCGCCCCATAATCAAGAAGGACAGCGAGTTCACCATCGACGTCGACGTCGCCATCGTGGCACTGGGAACCACTCCTAACCCACTGATTTCATCAACCACAAAAGGGCTGGAAACGAAGCAAAACGGCACTGTGATAGCCGATGAAGAAAGCGGCAAGACGGTAAAGGACAAAGTCTGGGCGGGTGGTGACATAGTCACCGGCGCCGCCACCGTCATCAGTGCCATGGGTGCCGGCAAACGCGCCGCCGCCTCAATAGACGAATACCTTAAAAGAAAATAATAGCCACAGCCCCACCCAATAACCCCAAAATGCTAAATACTAGTCTCCAAATCCTAAATAGATTCAAGACAAAGCCAAAATCTCAAACATCTTTCGCCTGCGTCTTCTGTCATTCTGAGTGACTTCTGTCATTCTGAGCGTCTTCTGTCATTCTGAGTGACCTCTGTCATTCTGAGTGACCTCTGTCATTCTGAGCGACCTCTGTCATTCTGAGCGTAGCGAAGAATCTCATCAGTAGCGGGATTCAATTCAGGCTAGACTCTCTGGCGCTTTGCTTCCTGAAATGATGACTCTGCCCTCTCACTCAAACTCTCTCCCGCCAAGGGAGAGAAGACTGCCCTCTCACTCAAAAGTATCTATCACTCTACCCCCAAAGG